>JAUUZX010000511.1 GCA_030592025.1 bacterium
GATGTCGTAGGCCCGGCGGATCTGCGCGGCGCTCCACTCGCTGGTCCCCCAGTAGAGGGCCTTCCCCTGCTGGATGACGTGGTTCATGGCCCACACGGTTTCCTCGATGGGCGTGTCGACGTCCGGGCGGTGGCAGTAGATCAGGTCGACGTAGTCCAGACCGAGGCGCTTCAGCGCGGCGTCGGTGCCCTCGATGATGTGCTTGCGGGAGAGCCCGCGGTCGTTGACGCCGAACTCGTATTCGCCCCCGCCGGGCTTGGGCCGTCCGCCCCAGAAGATCTTGGTCGAGACGACCAGGTCCTCCCGGCGCCAGCCCGCCTTGCGGAAGACCTCGCCCATGATGGTCTCGGCCTGCCCGGCGGCGTACACCTCGGCGTTGTCGAAGAAGTTGCAGCCGGCGTCGTAGGCCGTCTTCATGCATTCGTAGGCGGCGTCCACGTTCATCTGGTCGCCGAAGGTCACCCAGGCGCCGAAGCTCAGCGCCGATACCTTCAGGCCGCTGCGGCCGAGGAATCTGTACTCCATGGTTGCCCTTTCCTTGGGGAGGGTCGTCGTGGCTGCTTCCCATGGTAGCACCGGAGGATGCGGTTCGGTAGTCGGTTGGGGGCGGGAATCCGGCTGGAGGGTCTTTCCATGAGAAGGATGATTCCCTAGGTTCATTCAACGCAAAAGGAAACGGTCGTCCGGATTCCCAGTTGTTGCAGCGACGAAAGACACCGACTCGCGCCACCAGATCCGGGCATTGATCCGCGGGAGGTCCTCATGAGTCGCTTTGTTAATTTCCCACGTACGTTCCTGGTTCTGGCGCTCGCGGCGCTGGTGATCGGCCTGGCCATGGTCGTGACCGACACGGCCCTGGCCAAGGAGCGCGATACGGTGGCCATACGCCCCGACGACGGCACCACACTGCCCGGCGGCACCGGCGGCGGCACGACGGGAGCCACTGATGGCGACCCCACCGACTCCAACGATTTCGGCAGCGACAACCCCTACGATGACCTCGTGGATCCCGACACGCAGCTCCATGACACCTACACCATCGAGAGAGATCTGCCGCCCACGATCACCATCGGTGGCAGGTGGGGCATGTACCTCGTCTTCGATCGCCACCTCGGCATGACCATCCCGTCGTTCAGGCTCTACCGTCTGGGTTCCAGCGGGGAGGGGTGACCGAATGCACTCGCCACATTCTCGCTCGGGTTCGCCGGGATCGCCCTCCCGGGAACCGCTGAAGGATCGTCCCCTCGCCCGTGAGACGTGGGACGAGGCGATCCGCGCCCACGCCCGGGAGAAATGGCAGGAGTCCCTGGACCTGGCCGAGGCGATCATCGCCACGGCCAGGTCCGGTGACGACCCGCGGCTGAGCCTCGTGCCCGAGTCGGGGGCCCCGTGCATCCTCGACGCGGTGCTGATGGTGGCCCGGAGCCTGTTCCAGCTCGACCGCCGCGGCGACTTCGCCTCCCTTCTCGCCACCGCGCACCGGGAGGGTCTGGCACCGGAGCCATGTCCGGAACTGGACATCGTGGGGCTCAACTTCGCCTGCAAACGCGGGGAGTACGCGATTGTCGTGCGCGACGCGACGTCGTTCATCTCGGCCCACCGCAACGAACTGAGGCCGGTACTCGCGGAGTTCCTCCTGCTGCGCGGTTTGGCCCACTCCCGCCTGGGGAACCCCGACCCGGCCCTCGAGGATGCGGAAGCTGCCCATGCCCTGTTCCGCCTGCTGGAGCGCGACCGGGAGAGCGGCCGTGCGGCCAACCTCATGGGCATCCAGCACCTCCGTCTGGCCCGCTTCGTTGAGTCCGAGCGCTGGTTCCGGCGCGCTCTCGACCTACACACCCGGCTGGGCGCCGTGAAGAATGCGGGGGGCAATCGTCTGAACATCGCCATCACCCTGGCCAAGCGTGGACTCTTCACCGCGGCGGCCAACGAATTGCGGGCCGCCCATCGCCTCGTCCGCGAGGTCGATGCCCAGGTCACCCTGTGCTGCGTGCGCCTGGCCCAGGGGCAGGTGCGCCTGGTGAAGGGCGATGGTGCCGGCGCCATGGAGGCGCTCCAGGCGGCCTTCCGCACGGCAGGCGAACTGCGGTTGGCCCGGGAGGAAGCCCTCGCGCTGGAGTTCATGGGGGACGTGGCTCTCGACGACGGCAAACATGATCTGGCGCGACGGTACTACAGCAGGGCCCTGGCTCTCGGCCGCACCATCGCACCCGAAGGCGACATCGTCATGGAGGTCATGCGCCGGCAAGGAGCGTGCCTTGCGGCGCAGGGGCGTCAGCAGGAGGCCCTGCCTGTCCTGGCCCGGGCTCTCGGCCTCGCCCGTCGCCTGGGTGACGACTTCGAGGAAGGGGTCACCCATCGGGTGATGGCGGAGGCTCTCACGGACCTGGGTGAGTGGGACGCCGCGGCGAGCGCCGCCGAACAGGCCGCCGCGCTTCTCGACGACGCCGGCGCGGGTTTCGAACTCGGCCGGTCCCGTCTCGTCCAGGCCCAACTCGTGCTGGC
>JAUUZX010000170.1 GCA_030592025.1 bacterium
ACCGGCTTCTGGGTCATGGTGCTGACAAATTCGGCGTAGATAACCCGCACCTCGTCGAAGGTGCTGTCGACAAAAGCGCCCACTGCCGCGTTACCGACCAGATTGCCACGCTCGCTGTTGGCCTCACCACCGAAGTCGGCGTGGCTGGCGAACACTGTGTAGCCGCGCTTGCCGAAAAACTCGGCAACCTTGCGGCCCACGGCATAGATCTGGGTCGTGACACCCTCGGCAACCGACGCGTCGACGGTCTTCTGCGCCAGCTTCAGCACGTTCATGTTGTAGGAACCGCACAACCCCTTGTCCGAGGCGATAACTACATACAACCGGCTCTTGACCGGACGCGTTTCGAACAGCGGGTGAGCGATCTCGGCCTTGCCCGCCAATTCCTGCATCAACTCGGTGAGCTTCTGCGAGTAGGGGCGTGCGGCGAGCATCTTGCCCTGGGAACGCTGCAGCTTGGCCGCCGCGACCATCTTCATGGCCTTGGTGATCTGCTGCGTGTTCTTGACCGAGCGGATCCGCTTGTTGAGTAGTTTGACCCCGGCTCCTGCCACGGATCTACCTCACTTCTTTCTTGGTCGATTCTGTCCTAGCCACGGCTGGCCTGGAATTCCTTGATGGCCGCCGTCAGGTGCTCGACGGTGTCGTCCTCCAGCTTGCCGCTCTCGTCGATGGCGTGGAGCACGCCCGCGTGCTTCTCCGCCATGAACACGTGGAAGTCGATTTCCCACTGGGCCACGTCGGCGATGGGCACCTCGTCCAGGAAGCCCTTGCCGGCAGCGAAGATGATGGTCACCTGCTTCTCGACGGCCATGGGCACGTACTGGTCCTGCTTGAGGATCTCGACCATGCGCTCGCCGCGGGTGAGTTGCCGCTGGGTCGCCTTGTCCAGATCGCTGCCGAACTGGGCGAAGGCCGCCAGCTCGCGGTACTGGGCCAGGTCCAACCGGAGCGAACCGGCCACCTTCTTCATGGCCTTGGTCTGGGCGGCGCCACCCACGCGGGACACCGAGATGCCCACGTTGATGGCCGGCCGGATGCCCTGATAAAACAAATCGTTCTCCAGGAAGATCTGTCCGTCCGTGATCGAAATCACGTTGGTCGGGATGTAGGCCGACACGTCGGAGGCCTGGGTCTCGATGATGGGCAGGGCCGTCAGCGAGCCGCCGCCGTTGGCATCGGAGAGCTTCACCGCGCGCTCGAGCAGGCGGCTGTGCAGGTAGAAGACGTCGCCGGGGTAGGCCTCGCGACCGGGCGGGCGGCGCAGCAGCAGCGACATCTGCCGGTAGGCGTTGGCCTGCTTCGAAAGGTCGTCGTACACCACGAGGGTGTCCTTGCCCTCCCACATGAGGTGCTCGGCCATGGTGCAGCCGGTGTAGGGCGCCAGGAAGAGCAGCGGCGCGGGGTCCGAAGCGTTGGCGGCGATGATGGTGGTGTACTCCATCGCGCCGTGTTCCTTGAGCTTCTTGTGGACGCCGGCAACGGTGGACTGCTTCTGGCCGATGGCCACGTAGAAGCAGAAAACGCCCTTGCCCTTCTGATTGATGATGGCGTCGATGGCGATGGCGGTCTTGCCCGTGCCGCGATCGCCGATGATGAGCTCCCGCTGGCCGCGGCCGATGGGGATCATCGAGTCGACGGACTTCAGCCCCGTCAACAGGGGCTGGAAGACCGGCTGCCGGGCGGTCACGCCGGGCGCCTTGACCTCGATGTTCCGGGTCTTGTCGCTGGGCACGGGGCCCTCGTCGTCCAGGGGCTGGCCCACGGCGCTGAGCACACGGCCCACGACGCCCTCACCCACGGGCACCGACGCGATGGTGCCGGTGCGGGTGACCTGGTCGCCTTCCTTGATCTGGGTATCGGAACCCATGATGGCGACACCGATCGAGTCCTCTTCGAGGTTCAGCACGATGCCGAAGATGTCGCCGGGGAAGGCCACCATCTCGCCCATCATGACATCCCGGAGGCCGTAAATACGGGCAATGCCGTCGCCGACCTGCAGGATGGTGCCGACGCTCTCGATCTCGAGGTCGCGATCGTAGCGGTCGAGTTCCTTGCTCAGGACTGAGCTGATCTCTTCGGGCCGAAGTTTCAAGGCTATCTCCTCGTTACAAGTCAACTAGCGCAGGGGGGCCTTCTCCAACGTCTTGCGCAGCAGGTCGAGGTTCGTGCGGACGGTGCCGTCGAGGACGTTGTCCCCCATGGTCACCTTCACGCCCCCGAGCACCGCAGGATCCACGCGTTTCTCCAGGATGATCGTCTTGCCGGTCTGGGCGGCCAGCTTCGCTTTCAGCTGGTCGGCCAGGTCGTCGGCCAGGTTGACCGCCGTGGTCACCTGGGCCCGCACGATACCGCGCTCGGCCTCAACCAGGGCAGCGAACTCTTCGCCGATGTCCCGGAAGTTCTCGATGCGGTTCTTGTCGATGAGCAGGTAGACGAAGTGCAGCAGGACCGGCTCGATGTGCTCACCGAACACGGTCTTGATGAGGTCCTTCTTCTCCTGGGTAGCCACCTGGGGGCTTTCCATGAAGATGCCCAGGTCGCGGTTGCCGGCGACGAGGGCGAGAATGGCGGCGTAGGACTCGGCCACGCCGTCGACGACACCGATCTCATGGGCCGATGCGAAGAGGGCCCCGGCGTACCGGGTGGCGACCTTCAGATCACGCATCGCCCTGGACCCCGATCTCGTTGATGTAGTCCTGGATGAGCTTGCGGTGCAGGTCGTCGTCCAGGCGCACACTGATGACCTTCTCGGCCGCGCCGATGGCCATGGCCACCACGTCGTCGCGCAGCTCGATCTGGGCCTTCTGGGTCTCCAGGACCAGGTCCTGCTCGGCCTTCTCGGCCCGGGCCACGGCCACGGTGTTGGCCTTGGTCACGATGCCGTCGGCCAGGCCCTCGCCGCGCCTGACGGCCTCCTGGACCTTCTCGCGCTCGATGACCTTGATGTCCTGCAGCTTGAGCTCGAAATCACCCTTGAGCTGCTCGGCGTCGGAGAGGTTCTTCTCGGCGACGGCGTAGTCCTTGGCGATCGTGTCCCGACGCTCATCGAGCAGGTTCAGGATCGGTCCCCAGGCGAACTTGGCCAGCACGAACACGAAGAGGAGAAACCCCACAGCCGTGGTCAGCAGGTTGGTGATGTTCGGCGTCACGAATTCCATGATGGGTTCCCTTCAGTCAGCATCACCCGCAGCGATGATGGCGGCGAGGGGGGCCAACGGCCTCCCCCGCGCTACCAGCGCACGCGTCGGGTCGTCTTGCCCAACTAACTAACCGACCTTTATCTAACCGACCTTTATCTAACCGACCTTGCCCATCAGCAGGATGGTGGCGACCAGGGCGTAGATCGTCAGGGCCTCGATGAAGGCGCAACCGATGATCATGGCCGTCTGGATCTGGCCAATGGCCTCAGGCTGACGACCCATGGCGTTCATGCCGCCCTCGATGGCGCGACCGAGTCCCAGGCCGGAGCCGATGGCGGCCATGCCGAGACCGAGAGGGAGAGCTAATCCGAGCAGATCCATGGTTCACTCCTTGACGCGTGCGTGCGTGTCAGGTTTGCAGGGCCGGGCCCCGCCGTTTGCCGGGCCTCGTGCCCGGTTCCATGCCCTTGCGGGCAAATTATCTAGTGGCCGTGCGCCTCTTCGGCGTGCCCATGAGGCAGCCACAGGGCGATGTAGACCGTCGACAGCAGGGTGAAGACCAGCGCCTGGATGGTGCTGGACAACAACCCGAGGAAGTAGAACGGGAACTGCAGGGGCAGCCCCGGGATGAGTTCCATGCCGCCACTCAGGGAGTAGCTGATGCCGGCGCCCAGGAGCACCATCGTCGCCACGAGGGTGTCCTCGCCGAAGATGTTGCCGAAGAGGCGCAACGACAGGCTGAGCGGCTTGATGAGCTCGCCGATGACGTGCAGCGGGAAGAAGAGCGGCGTCAGGCACCAGTCGAGGGTGGTGTGGGGCGAGCCGGCCAGGTGATGGAGCCAGCCGCCGATGCCGTTCTCCTTGAGCGCGATGAACTGCACGTACAGGAAAGTTAGTCCCCCCAAGGCAAACGTGGTGTTGGCAAAGCTGCTGGTAGCTGCATGCCCCAGGGGGACAATCCCAAAGAGATTGTTCACGAGGATGAAGATGAACAGGGAGCCCAGGTACGGCGTGTAGCGCCGGGCGGTGGACCCGATGATCGTCTCGAAGAGAGAGTAGAGACCGCCGAAGATCATCTCGACGGCCATCTGCAGACGGCCGGGCTTGCGCGCGTCGAGCTGCTTCGACAGGAAGACGAAGAGGAGCGCGATGGCCAGGGCCATGGTGAGGGAGAAGATGGGGTCGACGTGTTCGTCGAGGAACGTGACGACGCCTGCGGGGACCCAGCTCCAGCCCTTGATGAAGGTCAGGGCGTTGGGGAGGTGGGGCATGGTGCCGTGGTCGGCGGCGTGGTCGTCACCGTGGGCCGTTTCGGCGTGGGGGTCGTCGTGGGTCGCCGGGGTGGCGTGGTGCGCGTCGGCGGGTTGCTCGGTGGCGTGGCTGGTGGTGCCGTGGTCCTGAGCCAGAGCGGCCGGGGCGTTGAGGGCGATGACGAGCAAAAGAGCGGCGCCCAGGCCGAGGGCCAGGAGGGCGAGACGGGGCCTATCCAGTCGGCGAGTCGTCGTCTGAGAGCGCATCGTCTTCCTGTCGGGGGACGCTTGGGGGGCGTTGCGAACTCGAAGTCACGCTGACGACCACCAGGACCACCATCATCAGGGTGAAGCCCACGGCGTGGCTCAATGGTGGGAACGGGCGAGAAAATAGCACCCATACAGCCAACCCGTAAACCACCAATTTGACCGTAGCCCAGAGCAGGACTCCTCGATCGTCGCGGGGCTGGCCCGGAGGGCGGATGCCGGCGCGGAGGAGGCCTTCCAGAGCACGGAGTCCGATGACGGCCCAGAGGGCGGTCAGGAAAACGCCGAGGGCGAAGTCGAAGGATATCGTGCGCCAGGTTATGAGGGACACGGCTGCGGCGACAAAGATAGTCGTGAATCGGGTGGGGGCAAGGGGGGAATGGGGCATTTTTTGGGTGGCTCCGGGACTTCACTACGAGAGGGGCGTATTCGTTCTAGAACTCCATAGTCTACTCTTGCGGCGCAGTTTTCAACATATTCGCGAACGGCCTGAGGACGCGG
>JAUUZX010000496.1 GCA_030592025.1 bacterium
CGAGAGCTGCGGCCATGTGCAGGGGGCCGGTGGAGGGGCCCACGAACAGGTCCCCCGTCGCCAGCACACCCATGAACTCCCGCAGGTCGTAGACGTCCTGCAGGTCCTCCACGGCGGGCGCCAGTTCGTCCTTGAACGGGGCCAGCAGGGCCTGGTCGGCGCCGCTGCCGGTCACGAAGACCCGCCAGCCCGGTCGCTCGGCTAACGTGTTCGCAACGCGCACGAACGAGCGGGGTTCCCAATCCAGGGCCGAACCGCCGGAACCCGGGTGGACGAACGCCACGACCTGCGCATCCGGCGCCCGCTCGGTCCGGAACCTTGCGGCCACGGCCCGTTGCTCATCCGACAGGTGCAGGCGCGGTGCCGCACCCCGGTCGATATCCGTGCCCGCCAGGCGGCCCACGAGATCCAGGCCGAAGTCCCCCTCGTGCCCGTCACGCTGGGAGCGGGCCTGCCAGGTGCCCTTGTTCAGCAGCAGCCAACTCGAGGGCTTCGAGCGGGGGCCGTAGCGCCGCCGGACACCGGCGCGGCGCAGCAGCATCGCCAACTCCCGCCGGTACTGCAGAAGCACGGCCGCGTCGAAGCCCGCCCGGCGCAGTTCCGCCTCGAGGGCCCGCTGATCGCAATCGTCGCCGGTGACGGACCAGCTCCAGACACCGTCCAGGTCCGGATCGTTCTCCACGAGGGGCAGCGCCTCCGGCGCCACCATGGCGTGGACCTCCCAGTCCGGCCGAACCCGTTTGAGGTAGGTCAGGGCCGGCTGCGAAACCACGACGTCCCCCAGCCGGTCCGTCCGGGTAACCAGGACCTTCACGATGGGCCCCGCCGCCACAGCTTGACGTACTTGCTCAGCACGTAGAAGGACGAAGACAGCGCCAGCACGATGCCGGGCCCACCGTCCAGGATCCCTCCCTGGAGCAACCACATGCGCCAGAAGGTGCCCTGCGAACGCACGACGGCCGTCCAGGGGGTCGCCGAGCGGCCCCGGCCGTGGAGATCCTCCGCGGCCAGCGTCGTGTAGCGGTTCAACTTGGTGATGTACTGTTCCATGGTGTCGTAGGTGTGGTGCCGGAGGATCCCCGGCAGACGCCCCACGGAGCCCTCGGTCCGCACCGCCTCGTGCACGGGTTTGTCATCGAAGCCGGCCCGACGACGATCGAAGAGCCGCACCACATGGTCGGGATGCCAGCCACCGTGGCGGATCCAGCGGCCCAGGAAACGGCTCAGGCGGTTCACCGTGAAGGCCGCCTCATCCGGCGCGTCGGGCAGGGCCTCGATGGCGTCCACCAACTCGACCGTGACCTCCTCGTCCGAATCGATGCTCAGCACCCAGTCGTGGCGGCAGAGGGCGACGGCCGCCTGCTTCGTCGGGCCGAATCCGCGCCACTGGCCCTGGTGGAGAGCCGCGCCGTGGCGGGCGCACACGTCGGCGGTGTCGTCGGTGCTGGCCTGGTCCAGGACCACGACCTCGGACGCGAACCCCAGGGACCCAAGGCAGCGGTCCAGTTCCCGGGCGGCGTCACGCGTGATGATGGCGACGGATACCTGCACGGTCATCTCCTCGTTGGCGGCGAGGCATCGAACCCCGCATGCGCCCCCACTGTACCGAGCCACCGCACCCCTGACCAGCGCCGAGGTCGGCCCGGCGCTACTCGAAGTTCACCAACCCCGGCTTGACCCCGGGCAGGCGGAGCTCCGGGTACGCCAGATTGCCGAGGTCGAAGGCAACGGCGAAGAAGGAGTCATCCACGTTCTGCAGGATACCCCCCCGCAATTCTATCGTCGGCACCACGAGATCCGGGTTGTTCAGGCGCACGCCCAGTCCCAGGGCGGAGTACATCTTGCTCTTGAAGATCGGGTCCTTCTCGTCGCCGACCATGCCCGCATCGCCGTAGACGAAGGTCATGACGCGGAATCCGAGCAGGGACCAGGGCGTGAAGAGGCGATGCTCCCCCTTCAGGACGAACCGTTGCCCCCCCTTCACCTTCTGGTTGCTCATGCCCCGCAGACCGGAACGGTCGCCCAGAACCAGTCCCGTGTCCGACGAACGGTTCAACCCGAGGGTGTAGCGCGCCACGCCGTACCAGCGACTCTGGTAGCGATCCGCACCGAGCAGGGGGGTGATGTAGGCCAAGGTCACGTCGACAAGCCCGTCCTCGAACTTGCGCGAGCGCAGGTAGCCGCCGATCGAGAAGTTCCCGTACAGGACATCGCCCCGCTCGTGGACGACGGTGCCGCCCGTGTCGAGGAAGCCCACGGTCCGGTCCAGGTGTTCACCGTCCTCGTAGCCGGCGCTGAGGGCGATGACCATGCCGCCGGGAATGTCCTCCACCTCGCCCATGCGGAACAGGTAGCTGGTCTTGTAGTCGGTGGCCTTCTGATAGGTCAGGCCCGCGAGCAGGGTCTTTCTGTCGTGGTAGGCCCGGTTCGTGTCCGGATGCGTCACGGGGCGGTTCAGGAAGTGACGATTCGAATAGCTGATGGCCGGAGACAGGGTTCGCCGCACGCCACTGTCGAAAGTGCGGTCCTCGCCCAGCTTGAACACGCGGC
>JAUUZX010000057.1 GCA_030592025.1 bacterium
CCGGGACGGCTTCAACCTTGAGCCACGCTTCTTCTTCCGACGGAACACCGACGAATTCGTGCTCTTCCGCGACAACCCTGACATCTACACCAACGACCACGCCACCCGCAAATTCGCCGGCGAACTGCGGGGCATCGCCACCCTGGGCCGGCGGCACGCCCTGGCCCTGGGCGTCGAGGGCGTGTACGAGGACATCGAGAGCACCGGCATTCGCGGTGGCAACGAGGTCTCCGCCCTGGGCGCGCACCTGCGCCGCCGGGTCTCGGCCTCGGCCGAGCTGGACCGCCACGGCACGCCCCTGCGCTGGCAACTGGGCGCGCGGCTGGACGAGAGGTCGGTCCACGGCACCCGCCTCTCGGGCACGGGCGCGGCGTCCTACGACCTGACGCAGGTCTGGACGGTCCGGGCCAGCCTGGGCAGCGTGTACCGCGTGCCCACCTTCACCGACCTCTACTACGAGGACCCGGCCAACGTGGGCGACCCCGATCTGGTGCCGGAGAAGGGCTGGGCCTGGGACGCGGGCTTCGAGATGAACCGGCAGGCCTGGTTCGGCCGGGCGACCTACTTCGAGCGTCACGAGGAGGACCTCATCGATTGGACGTGGGCGCCGGGGGACTCCCTGTGGCGGGTCACGAACATCACCGAGGGGTTGGTCAGGGGCGTGGAGACCCGCGCCGGGTGGCGCCACGGCCGGGGCCACACGGTCACCGTGGGTTGGACGTGGCTCGAGCGGGAGACCACGCTGCCGGACGGTTACGCCGCCAAGTATTCGCTGCTCGCCCCCCGCCACAACCTCGTGGGCGCCGGCACCCTGGTGCTGCCCCATGGCCTGGCGCTGACCGCCACGGGCCGCTACCTGGCCCGGACCGACGGCCCCGATGACTTCCGCCACGCCTTCGTGCTGGACGGACGTCTGGATTGGCGCCACCGCCGGGGTTGGTTCGTTTCGGTGGTGGGGACGAACCTGCTGGACCGTCGGGTCATGGAGGTGCCGGGGGTGCCGTTGGCCGGCGTGCTGCTCACGGGGAGTGTGGGGCGGCGGTTCTGAGGGCGTGGCTCCGTTGGGATTGACGGAGGCGCCGCCCTTTCGGACGGCGCCTTAACTGTGGGAAACGGCGGTTCGGTTACCGGTAGAGCGCCTTCACGTCGCCCCATGACTGGTCCTTGTTGGGCACGGGATAGTTGATCTGGAAGATCGGATTCGAAAAGTCCCCGGAAATGGAGAACGCCGGGCTGATGGAGAAATCGTCGTCGGCATCGGTGATGGCCATCTGACCGGGAAGGCTGGGAGCGTAGTACGGCTCGATGTACAACATGGAAACAGGCGGTTGTTCGAGAAATGTGCCCAGGGTGATCGTCGCCAGGAGGGCCGTCGCGAGGTCACCGGGAGTGGTGACGGGAATGAACCCGGCGCAGTAGAACGCATGGCTTACCGGATTGAAATCGAGGACGTTCGGTGGCAGCGCGACATTGTTGATGAACCAACCTTCCGGCACCCGGAGATTGAGTTCGAACCCGCCGATGGTCTCGATCTCCAAGCCGGTGTGTTGGTTCATGGGCTGGGTGCAGACGAGGTAGATATCGTAAAGTCCGGGGTCCCTCGCCACCAGAATGCTTTCGCTCACCCACAAAAGCGTAGGGGCCGGCGTGATGTACAAACCGATGTCGCTCTCTCCCCAGGACAGGGAGGTCGCGGTAGCAAGAAACAGAAATACGAGGACGGCGAGGAGCAATGGTCTCATGGAGAACCTCCTGGAAACCGAACTACCTAAACAGAGCTTTCACATTTCCCCACGACTCGCCCTCGGTGGGCACGACGATATAGTTGATGCCGAGGACCGGCCAGGCATAGTCCCCGGAACTGGGGTACGCCGGGCTGATGGAGAATTCGTCATCGGCGTCGGTGATGGCCATCTGGCCGGGCAGACTGGGAGCGTGGTACGGCTCGATATGGATTCCGGCGGCCGGTGGTTGCTCCAGGAACGTGCCGATGGTGACCGTCGCCAATTGGGCCACCCAATCGTAACCGTATCTCGTTACAGGGATGAGTCCGGCACAATAGAAAGCATGGCTGGCCGAGTTGAAATCGAGGACATTCGGCGGCAGCGTGACACCATTGAAGAACCAGCCTTCCGGCAGTTGGATGTTGAGCTCGAATCCGCCGATGGTCTCGATCGCCCCACCGGTGTGGGCATTGATCGGCCGGAGGCAGATGAGGTGGATGTCATAAAGACCGGGTCCGTCGGCTGGCAGATGGGCTTCCATCCACCAGTAGGAATCAGGAGTCGGCGAAGTGTACAAACCGATATTGTTCTCGCCCCAGGCGATTGAGGTGGCAGGCGTCAGCAGCAAGGAAGTGACAGCGAGAAGGATAATGTGTCTCATGGGGCACCTCCCGGACAACATCATCACGGCCGGGTCGTGGTGGTCGACCCCGCCGTCCAACACAGATACATCGAATTCTAGCATAGATGGCGCGCCCATTGGGGATGTCGCCTGTTGGAATGCTTCGCCCTCAAGCTGAAGGCGCCGCCCTTTCGGACGGCGCCTCCTCTGTGCAGTACCTCGGTTCGGCTACTGGAAGAGCGCCTTCACGCCACCCCACGACTGATCCTCGGTGGGCACGACTTCCCAGTTGATGCCCATGATAGGCCAGGTGTACTCCCCGCTACTTGGGTACGCCTGGCTGATGGAAAAGGCGTCGTCGGCATCGGTGATGGCCATGTGGCCGGGGATGCTCGGGGCTGCGAAAGAGGGTTCGATGAGGATTCCGGCGGGGGGCAGATTCTCCAGGAACGTGGCCAGCGTGACCGTTGCCAGCAGGGCCATTCCTGTGCTATTGGCTAGGTTTACGGGGATGTTCCCGGCACAGTAGAAAGCGTTGTTTGCCGAGTTAAAATCGAGGACGTCCGGGGGCAAGGTAACGCCGTTGATGAACCATCCGTCCGGCATCACAAGATTGAGTTCGAATCCACCGATGGTCAGGATATCCGCACCGGTGTGTTGGTTGATCGGCTTGGTGCAGACGAGATAGACCTCGTACAGTCCAGGGCCCGGAGCCACCAGAAGGTGATTGCCGTACGCCCCATAGGGGGTCGGTGTCGTGTACAGACCGATGTTGTTCTCGCCCCAGGCCAGCGAGGTCGCGGGCGTCAGAAGCAGCAATGCCAGGACAACGAGGAGCAATGGTCTCATGGGGTACCTCCGGAAGTAGTGATGGTGCCACGGTTCGGGCGTTCAATCCCGCCGTCCTGTGCAGATTGTCAGGATTCTAGCGCATTTGGTGCACCCAGTGGGAATACCGACTGATGGACCGCCCTGCCACAAAGTCGACGGCGCCGTTCCGGGCGACGGCGCCTTCGACTTCGAGAGTGGAGAACGGGCTACCTGAACAGTGCCTTCACGTCGCCCCAGGCGCGGTCCTCCGTGGGGACGACGAAGTAGTTGATGGCCAGGACCGGAACATCGTAGTAGAGGCGCGACGGGTCCACCCTGGTGAGGGAGAAGGCGTCATCGGCGTCGGTGATGGCCATGTGCCCGGGGATGCTCGGAGCTGCGAAGTAGGGCGCCAGGTACACGTAGCCGGCCTCAGGCGTTTCCGAGAAGCAGCCCAGGGTGACCGTCGCCAGCAGGGCGGTCGAGAGGGGCCCCACGGTGATGACGGGCACCTGACCCGCGCAGTAGAACGAGTTGTTGGCGCTGTTGAAGTCCAGCACGCATGCCGGCAACGTGGCGGCCTGGATGAACCAGCCGTCGGGGACCTCGAGGTTGAACTCGAAGCCGCCGAGCATGCTGATGTTGCAGGCGGTGGCGTCGTTGCACGGGTTGATGCACAGGATGTAGACATCGTACAGGCCCGGCGTCGGCGCGATCAGGCGGGTCTCGGCTGCCTGGGCGGCCGGTACCCTCAGGCTGTTCAGGTCGTCGAGCGCAGGGGTGCTGAACACCCCGATGCGGTTCTCCGTTGCCTGCGCGACGCACGCCATGCAAAGGACAAGAACGACGGTGGCCAAAATCATGGTCCGCATGGTCTCCCTCCTCTTGTTGTGCCCGGATAAGAATCCCCCCAGCGGTGAGCCGATGGTGGCCCACCTCGAACGTTAATGAATTTATTATATCATAATTTGGGGTTTGTGGCAAGGGTTAAGGTCTGTAACTGACATTTTAACAGTATGTTATAGTGATTTCGAAGAAGTGAAGCCGACGTGGGGCTAGGTGCTGGAGGTTCGTGTAAGCGACTGGCCTAGGGGCGATAGAGCGCCTTCACGTCGCCCCAGGTTACGTTCTCGTTGGGCAGGTAATAGGGATTGATACCCATGACTGGTATGTCGAAGTTGCCGGAAGTCGGGAATGCGGGGCTCAGGGCGCCGTCACGTTCAGCATTGGCGATGGCCATGTGGCCGGCCAAGCTGGGCATGAATGGGTGGGGCGACAGGAAGACGCCGCCCGTTTCCGGCGCGAACGTCAGCAACACGAGGGTGGCTAGGAGCACCGGGCCCTCGCCGGCGGGGAACACGCCCCCGCACATGAAGCCGTCCGGCGTGATGTCCACGTCGATGATCCCCGCCGGGAGTATCGCATCGTGGAGGATCCAGCTCCTGGGCAAGACCACACCCAGTTCGAAGCCCCCCAGCAACTCGATGGGGGCGTCGGCGGCTAGGTCGTAGGGGTTGAAGCAGACGAGGTACACGTCGTACAGTCCGAAGGAGTTGGCCCATAGGATCCGCTCCTGGTCGAGTCCGTAGGACCAGGCCTGGGACGGCGTGGGCGTGGTGTAGACCCCGATGTTGTTGATGTTCCAGGCAGGGGCCGCGGTCGGGACGAGGGCGCAGAGAAGCGCGATGGCTAGGATGGTCAGGATGGTTTTCATGGGCGCGCTCCTCGTCGCTGAGGTGGGGCAAAGAGGCCTCCATTATCCCCGATTCGCACATCCGTTGTCAAATAGCCCGCCACCGCGTCAAGGTCTCCACCCCCGCAGCGTCTGGATCTCGCTGCCCGTGAGCTTGGACTCGCCGTGGAGGTACATGTAGACCGGCATGGGCATTTCGCGCTTTTCGATAGCTTCGAGCGCCTCCACGGCCAAGTGCTGCTGCTGGCGCAGGCTGTAGGTGTTCCAGTCGGAAAAATTCATTTCCTCGCGCCCCTCCTTCACGTGCTTGGCCACCAGCCAGGACATGGGCGCGACCTTGGAATACCAGGGCCAGCGCGTCTGGTTCGAGTGGCAGTCGTAGCAGGAGCGCACGAGGATATCGCGGACCTCGGTCGGGCCGTGGAGGTCGTTCATGACCGGCGGGTTCGTCCGGTCGACGGGCACGAACTGGATGGCGACCACCACCAGCAAGACGATCAGCGTGGAGCGGTTCTTCATGACTCCTCCTACTTGAAGATCTCGATTTTCTGCCAGGCCCCCGAGCGGAAGCGCTGCCACATGAACACACCCTGGAGCAGGTAACACACCGACGCGCCGAGCCAGGCCAGGACCACGTCGCCGGCCTGGTGCACGATGATCCACCAGGTCAGCGGGATGAAGCCGCCCCACATGATCACGAGGGTGACGAGCATGGTGTAGCGCGTGTCGCCCGCCCCCTGCAGGATGCCGCTGCTGAGCATGCGGATCCCGTCGAAGTACTGGAAGACCGCCGCCGCCACCACGAGGGCCGCGCCCAGGGCGAGCACCTCGGGGTCGTTGGTGAAGACGCGAAAGATGTGGTGGCGGGCCAGCACGAGTACGACGGCCAGGGCCACCGAGTAGTAGGTGCCGAGCTTGTAGGCCTGCCGTCCGTAGTGGGCCGCGGTCTCCGGTTGGCCCCGCCCGATCCAGTTGCCCGTGAGTACCCCGGCGGCGGTGGTCAGGCCCCAGAGGGGCATGAAGCTGAAGCTCAACACCTGGATCGTGATCTGACTGGCGGCGAGCTGCACCGCGCCCGTGGTGCCCACGAAGATCGTGAACATGAGGAAGCCGCCCATGTCGATGAAGCCTTCCCACGCCGCCGGCAGGCCCACCCGCACCATGTTGGTGATGGCCCGCATGTCCGGTCGCTGCACCCGGTGCAGGCCGTACTTCCGGCGCAGCCGCGGCGCCAGGGCCCAGGCCACCAGGGCGATCGCGTTGAAGGCGGTGCCGATGCTCGTGCCGATGGCCGCCCCCTGCACGCCCATGGCCGGCACGGCGAACCAGGTGCGTCCGGCCAACTCGAACCCCGACCAACCGAAGATGAGCCACACGTCCAGCACCACGTTCACCGCGTTGCCGATGATGCCCGCGTACATGGGCACCTTCACGTCGCGCCGCCCCTGGAAGAAGCCCATGAGGGCGAAGGTCAACTGGGTGAAGACCGCGCTCAGGCTGCGGTAGCGGATGTAGACGTAGGTCAGGGCCTGGACGTCCTCGGGGTTGCGGGTCCAGGGTAGGGCGACCCAGCTGTACCAGCCGAGGGCCATGAGGATGATGCCGGTGACCAGGGCGATCCACACTCCCTGCCAGGTGTAGCTGGCGACGGCATCGTCGTCGCCCCGTCCCCAGGCCTGGGACACGAAGGTACCCGTGATGCGGGAGAGGTTGTTGAACAGGGAGTAGGTGGCCCAGGTGAGCATGCCGCCCAGCCCCGCCGCGGCCAGGGCCAGGACGCTGACCCGGCCCAGGAGCGCCGTGTCGACGGTCCACATGAGGGTCTGGGAGAGCATGGTGAGGATGGTCGGCGCAGCGAGGCCGAGGATCTCCCGACCCTGATGCACGCGCAGGCGCGCCCAGGTTCCCGGGGGCGCGGCAGGTGACGGACTGGCAGGGGTGGGGCGGGGCATGGGATCGCTTCCTGTGTTGGTTTCGAGGCCTGGCGCAGATTACATTTATCGACGAGGATTGGAAAGGGCCGGTTCTCGCCGGGGACGATCCCGGTGCCGGAACCAAAGCTCCGAAAGGACGTGCCTTGAACCGACTGCTCCACCGCGCGACCGCTCCCCTCAGCGGCACCTGCCGGGTACCGGGGGACAAGTCCGTCTCCCACCGGGTGGTCCTCATGCCCCTGCTGGCGTCGGGCCCCTGCCGGGCGACGGGCTGGTTGGCGAGCGCCGACACCCGGGCGAGCCTGGCGGCGGTGACGGCTCTCGGGGCGCGCACCGAGTTGCGCGACGGCGAGCTCCTGGTGGACGCGACGGCGGCCAAGGGGCCCCGGGGCGACGAGCCCCTCCTCGTGGACTGCGCCAACAGCGGCACGACGGCCCGCCTGCTCATGGGGCTGCTCGCCGGTTGGCTGCCCCACGACGGTCCGGGGGTCATCCTCGACGGGGACGCTTCCCTGCGCGGTCGCCCCATGGCCCGGGTCGTCGATCCCCTGCGCGCCATGGGGGCCGACATCGCCTGGTGCGATCGGCCCGACCACCTGCCTGTGCGCATCTCCGGGGCGCCCCTGAAGGGCGTCG
>JAUUZX010000418.1 GCA_030592025.1 bacterium
AGTTCGACGGCGCCCGCCGCCGCCACCAGGTGCCCGACCTGGGACTTGGTCGAACTGACGGGCAACCGGTCGAGGTGGCGCCCGAAGACCTCGCGCAGGGCCAGCACCTCGGTCTTGTCGTTGAGGCGCGTGCCGGTGCCGTGGGCGTTGACGTACTGCAGGTCCTCCGGGGCCACGCCGGCGTCGTCAAGGGCCCGGCGCATGGCGTCGGCCGACCCCTCGCCGTCGTCCCGGCCGTCGGTGACGCGGTAGGCGTCGGAGCAGGAAGCGTAGCCGGTCAACTCGGCCATGATCGTCGCGCCGCGCCTCTGGGCGTGCTCGCGTGTTTCCAGCACGAAGATGATGCCGCCCTCGCCCATGACGAAGCCGTCCCGATCCAGATCGAAGGGGCGGGACGCGTGCTCCGGGTCGTCGTTGCGCCGCGAGACGACGCCCAGCATGCCGAAGCCGATCAGCCCCATGGCGTTGATCATGGCCTCGGTGCCGCCGGTCAGCACGAGGTCGGCGCAGCCCAGACGCATGAGGCGCATGGCCTCACCCACGGCCTGGGTGCCGGACGTGCAGGCGGTGCACACCGTCGCGTTCTCGCCGCGGAACCCCTGGGCGATGGCGATGTGGGCCGCCGCCAGATTGGGCAGCACCTTCAGGGGCACCAGGGGATTCAGGTGCTGCTGGGCCAACTCGAGCAGGCTGCTCGGTTCCTCGCTGGTGACGATCTGCCGGGAGATCTCCATGAGGACGTTGAGGTACTCCGTGTCGTGGAGCCCGACGCCGCCGGCGCCCAGCACGACGCCGCAGCGGAGGGGGTCGAGCTCAGCCAGGTCCAGACCGGCGTCCCGGCAGGCGAGCTCGGCGGCGGCCACGGCGAACCGCGCCGCCCGCCCCATGGTCTTGAGGCTCTTGCGGTTCTTCAGAAAATCCCGCGGCTCGAAGGTGGCGTCGTCCACCTGGCAGGCGAAGGCGGTGGGGTACCGGTCGGGGTCGAAGCCCGGGACCATGGAGGCGGTTGATCGTCCCGTGACCACGCCGTCCCAGAACACGTCCTTGCCCACCCCCATGGGGGTGACCATGCCCAGGCCGGTCACCACGATGCGCGTCTCAGGTTTTGCCATCGTCCAAGGCCTCCAGGGGATGGCGCTCGAAACCTTCGAACTCGGTTTCGGCGAGCATCTGCCGGTACAGGTCCAGGTAGTAGTGCAATTGGTGGGGCTTGAAGAAGGCGCCCATGGGGGCCTTGACCATGCCGATGTCGACGGTGGCGCACTTGCGTTCCTGCTGCAGGGCGACACCGCGCAGGAGCGCGCCGTCGTCACCCGCCTGCTTCACCTCGAGTTCGAGGCGCAGCTCGTGGCCGGGACGAACCGGTCGTCGGAACTTGGCCTTCTCGATGTAGCCGACGAAGGCCTTGCGCTGGAACTCGTCGCTGGCTTCGAGCAGGACGGTGGCGGCCTGGGCCACGGCCTCCATGAGCAGCGAAGCGGGGAGCATGGGGTTGCCGGGGAAGTGCTGGTGGAAGATCTCTTCGCCGAAGGAGAGTTGGCGGACGGCAACGATCCGCTGTGAGCGGGTCAAGGTGAGGGCGCGGTCGACGTAGATGAACGGCACCAATCCCGCTTTCGGTCGGAGCAATCCTGCCGGTGATGGTCGACCGTGAATTGCTCGCGCTTGATATCTCCCACCGGGAAACTACCAGAGTCAACGAAAGCGCGCTATCGATAAAGGATGCCGATACGAAAACGATATTGAATCATGCCGCCGCTGGCCTCATCCTTGTTGGTAGCGGGACCGCCTCGATCGTATCCTGAGTCCGAGGCCGTCGCCGCCCATGCACCCTCGCCCCGAGGTGACCGATGAAGAACGTCTTCGCCTGCCCCCATTGCCGCGCCACCCTGAACCCCAGCGTGAAGATCCTGCTGGTGGCGTCCTACCGTCGGCAGAAGGGCATGATCCTGCTGAGCCCCCAGCCGGGCAACTTCAAGTACATCTGCGACCCCAGCGTCGAGCGAGGCATCAAGCCGGGCAGCATGGTCACGTTCTTGTGCCCGGTGTGCGCGGCCGACCTGACATCGACCCGCAACAAGAAGTTCACGGAATTGGTGCTGGTCGTCCCGGGCGGCGACGACCGCCGGGCGGAGTTCAGCCGCGAGTTCGGCACCCACGCCACTTTCGTCATCGACGGCGACGAGGTCACCTCGTTCGGTGACGATGCCGACGATTCCCATGAGACGAATTTCTTCGGGTCGTGAACGGGGGCGACCCCTGAACCCCACAGCACACCTGCCGAAGTCTCCGGTTTACCCCGCCCTGTGAACCGGCCCGTCTCCATGGACCTGGATAGACATCATCCCGGAGGCACAACCCAAGCCATGCGGCCCGCGATATTCAGGTGTATCTATAAATAGGATTAATTATGTCCGGTCTGGACGACACCGAATCATGACCCACAGGGGGACAATGGATGTATAAAGCCAAAGCCTACTCCGCTGCCGATGCCACGTCTCCGCTGGCGTCCGACACGATCAGTCGCCGCGACAACACCGAAACGGACGTGCGGATAGAGATTCTCTTCTGCGGGATCTGCCATTCCGACCTGCACACGGTGCGCAACGAGTGGGCCGACGTCATGCCCGCGGTCTATCCGGTGGTGCCGGGCCACGAGATCGTCGGCAAGGTCACCGAGGTGGGTTCGGCGGTGACGAAACACGAGCTGGGCGACATCGTCGGCGTGGGCTGCCTGGTCGACTCGGACCACACGTGCCCGAGCTGCCAGGTGGACATGGAGCAGTTCTGCCCCGAGGGGGTGTTCACCTACAACTCTCCCGACAAGCACCTTGGCGGAGTCACTTTCGGTGGTTACTCCGAGAGCATCGTCGTGGACGAGAGCTTCGTCCTGAGGGTGCCGGGTAACCTCGACCTGGCCGGGGTCGCGCCCCTGCTGTGCGCCGGGATCACGACGTACTCGCCCATGCGCCACTGGGGCGTCGGGGACGGCAAGAAGGTGGGCG
>JAUUZX010000215.1 GCA_030592025.1 bacterium
ACGGGCTGGGCGCGATGGGCGAGACCACCGAGCCGCGCCACGTCGCGGTGTACGACCTGGGCGGCGGCACCTTCGACATCTCCATCCTCGAGATCGGCGACGGCGTCTTCGAGGTGAAGGCCACCAACGGCGACACGCACCTGGGCGGCGACGACTTCGACCAGAAGGTCATCGACCACCTGGTGGACACCTTCATCAGCACCTACGGCATCGACCTGAGCAAGGACCCCATGGCGCTGCAGCGTCTCAAGGAGGCTTCGGAGCAGGCCAAGCGTGAGCTTAGCAGCTCCACCCAGACCGAGATCAATCTGCCGTTCATCACCGCGGACCAGAACGGCCCCAAGCACCTGACCATGACCCTGACCCGGGCCAAGTTCGAGAGCCTGGTGGATGAACTGATCAAGCGCACCGTCCAGCCCTGCCTTAATGCCCTCAAGGACGCGGGCATGAGCCCGTCGGACCTGGACGAGGTGCTGCTGGTGGGTGGCTCGACCCGCATCCCGGCGATCCAGGCCAAGGTCGAGGAGATCTTCAAGAAGGAGCCGAACCGGACGGTGAACCCCGATGAGGTCGTGGCCATGGGCGCGGCCATCCAGGGCGGCGTGCTCGCGGGCGACGACATGGGGGACATCGTGCTCCTGGACGTCACGCCCCTGAGCCTCGGCATCGAGACCCTGGGCGGGGTCATGACGCGGCTCATCGAGCGCAACACGACGATCCCGACCCGCAAGAACCAGATCTTCTCGACGGCCGCCGACAACCAGCCGACGGTGGACATCCACGTCCTGCAGGGCGAGCGGGAGATGTCCCTGGACAACAAGACCATTGGCCGTTTCCAGTTGACGGGCCTCCCGTCGGCGCCCCGCGGTGTCCCGCAGATCGAGGTCATCTTCGACATCGACGCCAACGGTATCCTGTCGGTCAGCGCCGTTGACAAGGCCACGGGCAAGGAGCAGTCGATCAAGATCCAGGCGTCCAGCGGCTTGACCGACGCGGAGATCGACAAGATGGTCGATGACGCCGCGGCCAATGCCGACGATGACAAGAAGAAGCGCGAACTCATCGACGTGAAGAACGAGGCGGAGGCGCGCATCCACGGCGCCCGCACGAACATGAAGGATCTGGGCGACGATCTGGACGAGGCCCTCAAGGAGGACGTCGAGACCAAGATCAAGGCTCTCGAGGAAGTCATGACGGCCGACGACGTGGCCATGATCCGGGCGGCGAGCGACGCCCTCATGGAAGCGGTCCAGAAGCTGGCCAGCCAGGCCTACGAGAAGGCCGCTGCTCAGCAGAACGGGCCGGACGCGGGCGAAGCGGACCAGGCGGAGCCGAAGCAGGAAGCCGGGGAAGAGGGTCCTGTCGACGCCGACTACGAGGTCGTTGACGACTAGAAAATAGTCCAGGCGGAAGGTGGGCGTTGCGGTCGGGAAGCTGGTGCTGCTGGCTTCCCGGCCCCTAATCCGGGGCAGGGCGTCCAAAAGCGACAAATAAAGTCTTTGACGCGGATGGGTTCAGACGCTATAATCCTTTCGAGAATCATTCTCGACTAGGTAGGCCGCGCGCCGGGGGCACCGGGATCTGGTGCCGACCGCAACGGGCCAATAACACAACCAAACCGCATCTTTGGGAACTTTAACGCAAGCTCGGCGTAAAGCGGTGAAGATCACGGCTTTAAAAGAAGACAAAAAACTTCAAGATATAGATGAACTCCGGCGGTGGCCGGGGTGGGTGTCGAGGGAGGACGAGGCGTGTACGAAGTCGAACTGAGCAGCGACCGGCGGGAGGACCCGAGTCTCCAGCACTATCTCCAGACCATCGGCAAGCACAAGTTGCTCACGAAGGAGCAGGAGTTTGAACTCGCGCGCAGGATCCGGCGTGGCGACAAGGCCGCCCTGGACAAGCTCGTCAACTCGAACCTGCGGTTCGTCGTCAGCGTCGCCAAGAAGTTCCTGAACCAGGGGCTCAGCTACATGGACCTCATCGCCGAGGGCAACATCGGCCTGATCACGGCGGCCAAGCGTTTCGACGAACGGCGGGAATTCCGTTTCATCTCCTACGCCGTGTGGTGGATCCGGCAGGCCATCCAGAAGGCCATCGCCGAGCAGACCAACACCGTGCGTCTGCCCATCAACCGGTCGCAGCAGGCCCAGCGCATGAAGCGCGTGACCAGGCAGCTGGAGCAGAAGCGCCACCGCAAGATCCGCGACGACGAGGTGGCCGAGGCCATGAGCCTCGACCTGTTCAAGATGGGGCAGATCCGTGCCGCGAGCCGCCCGCTCATGAGCCTCGATCAGCCGCTCTACGACGACGATGTGACCTTGGCGGACACCCTGTCGAACCCGGACGAGTTGACGCCCGATGACGGCTACGTCACCGACGAGCTCGAGCAGGAACTGGCCGACGCCATGCAGTTGCTGACGCCCCGGGAGCAGGACATCGTGGCCCGCTACTACGGTCTGGGTTCGGTGGAGACGGCTTCGCTGGAGACCATTGGCCAGGACATCAACCTGTCGCGGGAGCGGGTCCGCCAGATCCGCAACCAGGCCCTGGCGAAGATGCGCCAGCACGGTCATGGCGCGCGGTTGGTGGATCATCTGAGCTGACGTGCCCGCGGTCGCCGGCGCTGGCGGCCGACGCGGATCGGTTCTGCGGTTTTCCGTTGACACCCGTCCGGACAGTGGCTTAATTACGCGTCCGGGTGGGCGATTAGCTCAGTTTTGGTTAGAGCGCTTGTTTGACAGACAAGAGGTCACTGGTTCGAGTCCAGTATCGCCCACCACCCACCAACCCCACCGATGGCCTGCCGCGAGCGGGTCTTTTTTTTTCGGCACGGGCTTCCGCAAAACCGCATTTGCGAGTAGATTTCCACGCTGGACATCGCCACGACGACCCAACCTCGAAAGACGGAGCCGGAACCATGTCGCAGATCACGTTCACCCTGCCCGACGGCCAGGACCTGCAACTCGAAGCCGGACAGCCCTACGGTGAGGCCGTGCGGGCCATCGGCGAGGGTCTCTACCGCAACGCCCTGGCCGTGACGGTCGACGGTGTGCACCATCCCCTCGACGAGGCTGCCACCGCGGGGGGCGCGATGCACGTCATCACCAGGGGCAGCGACGAGGGGCTCGACACCCTGCGCCACTCGACGGCGCACCTGCTGGCCTGGGCGGTGCAGGAACTCTTCCCCGGCACGAAGTTCGCCTTCGGTCCGGACATCGAGAACGGGTTCTACTACGACTTCGATCGGGAAGAGCCCTTCTCCGAGTCGGACCTCGAGAGCATCGAAGCGAAGATGACGGAGCTGGCGCGGTCCAAGACCAGTCTGGGTCGGGAGGTGGTCGACCCTGCGCGGGCGCGGGAGATCTTCGCCGACCAGCCCTACAAGCTGGAGGAGATCGAGGCCCTGGGGGACACGGAGTTGTCCGTGTACCGCATGGGTTCCTTCGCCGACCTCTGCCGCGGCCCCCACGTGCCGGGTTCCGGCGACATGAAGGCGTTCAAGCTGCTGTCCGTGGCCGGCGCCTACTGGAAGGGCGACAGCGACCGCCCCATGCTCCAGCGCATCTACGGCACGGCCTTCTGGAAGAAGAAGGACCTCACGGCCCACCTCGAGATGCTCGAGGAGGCGAAGAAGCGCGACCACCGCAAGCTGGGACGGGAGCTCGACCTCTTCGGCATCATGGAGGAGGCCGGACCGGGCTTGAGCTACTGGTTCCCCCGGGGCGACCTGCTGCGGGAGCAGATCACCGACTACTGGAAGGATCTGCACCGGCGCATGGGTTACCGAACGGTGACCTCGCCCCATATCTCCCTGGCCGCGCTGTGGGAGACGTCGGGCCACATGGAGTTCTACAAGGAGAACATGTACATCTTCGAGCAGGACGGCCGGCCCTACGTGGTCAAGCCCATGAACTGCCCGGGGCACATCCTCATGTACAAGCGCAAGAGCCGGGGCTACCGCAGCCTTCCCGTGCGCTACGCCGAACTGGGCACGGTCTACCGGGCCGAGCTCAAGGGCACGCTCCACGGCCTCATGCGCGTGCGCGGATTCACCCAGGACGACGCCCACATCTTCTGCACCCCGGAGCAGCTGGAGGATGAGGTCGGCGCCTGCATCGAACTCGTGAAGGAGTTGCTGGGCACCTTCGGTTTCCGTGAGTTCAAGGTCGAGTTGTCCGTGCGCGATCCCGAGAACAAGGGCAAGTACGCCGGCACGGACGAGGAGTGGGAGATGGCCGAGGCCTCCCTGGTAGAGGCCATCCGCAAGCACGACCTGCCCTACACCCGCGAGGAGGGCGAGGCGGTTTTCTACGGCCCGAAGATCGATGTGAAGCTGGTGGACGCCATCGGCCGCACCTGGCAGACCAGCACCATCCAGTTCGACTTCAACCTGCCGCGCCGTTTCGACGTGACCTACACCGACAGTGCAGGCGAAACCCAGTTCGTCTACATGGTCCACCGGGCCATCATGGGCTCCCTTGAGCGCTTCATCGGCATCCTCACCGAGCACTACGCCGGGGACTTCCCCCTGTGGCTCGCGCCGGAGCAGGCGCGGGTGATGTCGGTCAGCCGCGACCAGCACGCCTAC
>JAUUZX010000395.1 GCA_030592025.1 bacterium
CCAGCCCAGGAGCGACCCGTCGCCCCGATACTCGCCCAGGTGGACGCAAGCGGCGGTGTAGGTGTCCTGCAGGAGATCCTTGGCCACGTCGCGGTCACCGGTCTGGTAGCACAGGAAATTGAACAGGGGCTGGCATGTCTGGTCGTAGATGCGGCGCCACGCCTTGGCGTCACCGTCAGCGGCGGCGTGGGCCAGTTCGAGATCTTCGAGATGCATGTCGATCGAATTCATCGCTACTCCTCCTCGCTGTGAACCTGGAGACGCGGCGAAGGTTGCATTCGTTTACGCGAGGTGGGGCCGCCGGTCGGCGGGAGCGAGGGGCGTGGCGACCCCTGAGGGTGGGCGCGGGGTCAGACCCCTGTCAAATCGGTCCTCAGAAGGCGAACCCGAGGGCGGCGCTCATCCAGGTGCCGTCTCCGTCCTCGCGCCAGGAGCGGCGCCCGCCGGTCGGGGTCAGGGGCGGCTCGGAACTCCAGGCCAGGTCCAGGTCCCAGGAGCCGGCGTGGAGGGCCAGACCCAGACTCACCGGAACCCGCGGACGGGCGTCGTCGCGGGGGTCCTCCCAGCCGGTGGCCGCGCGCAGGGAGAGGAAGGCGTTCAGGCGGGTTTCTATCGCACCGCGGACCGCCAGCACGTCCGGCGCGGCGACAGGCAGGCCCCTTGGGGCGCTGTTCCCCTGGTAGTCCACCGAGAGCAGGAATAGCCGGTCCGGATCGGGCAGCCAAGTCAACGCCGCGCCGAGGCGCCAGTGACGATCGGTCCAGGTTTCCTGATCGGGGCTGCCGTAACGATCCTCCATGCTCACCTCTGTGACGGGCACGAGCACGACATTCCGCGAGAGGCCCACGAATGCGCGGACGCGCACGTAGTAGTTGGCAGTCTCATCGTCGTCGATTTCCGGATTGGGCAGGGGGTCGATGACGGGCACGGAAGGGTCGATGTGGACGATTTCCCCGGCCACGTCCATGTAGGCTTCCGGGCCCAGGTCGAAGCGGAAGCCGACGCCATACTCCTTCCGGGTTTCGCCCCGGTCGTTGTCGGCGTTGCCGGCATGCCGGTAGCTCAGGGCGAAGTCCACGGTCTCGCCGCGGCGCCCCAGGAGGGCGTGGACCGCCCCGTTCTGGAGTCCGCCGCCCAGGCCGCCGTCACCCAGGTCGGCCGAGCGGGCCAGGGCGTGCCATGCACCGACGAAGGGTTTTTCCCCGGGGCCCAAGGCGAACTGGACCCCGGCCCACGGGCCCGAATCGCGCACCACGTCCGCGCCGTAGCCGTCCTGGTCAAAGACGCCGGAGCCGACGGTGACCCGCCCGGCGTGGTCGGCCAGGGAACCGGGCCAGCGCAGGACATTGCCCGCGTCCTCGAGGTAGGTGCCGTCGCCCCCCAGGGCCAGCGCGCGCGGGGTCGCAGCGTTGGCGGAGCAGGCGGCGCCCAGGGTCAGCAGCAGGAGGGCGAGGGGAACTCGGGTCACATGGCGCTCCCAGGGTGGGGGGTGAGGGTCGGGACGGCTGAACCCTAGCTCATATCCCATGGCCGCGCACGCGGCTTCTCGCGGGACCGGTCTTGCCCCCGGGGTCGATGGCGGCGACACTGGCATCAGGCGAGCCATGGGGGCCCGCCGCCTGGAGGCGACCGTGACCGACCCCACCGACCAGCCCCTCATCGACTACCCCTGCCCCTGGACCTTCAAGGTCATCGGCCCCGTCGAGGACGATCTGCGGCGGGCCGTGAAGGTCATGCTCACCGTCTGCCTGGACCGGGACTCGGGCGAGCGCGATTTCGAGTTGGGCGTGTCCCGGGCCAGCCGGGGCGGCAAGTACGTCAGCATGAGCCTCACGGTCAGTGTGAACAGCGAAGCTGAGCGCAACGCTCTCTATGCCGGTCTCAAGGACTGCCCGGAAATCGTGATGGTGCTCTAGCAGACTGTTGAAAAACTCCTCCCGGCACACCGGGCACCAGAATGAGCTTTTCAGCAGCCTGCTAGCGGGGAGCTCCCGGCCGGGGGGGGCGCGTCGCGAAGAGGGGTACGAGCAGCCGCGGCGTTTCATCCTCGACGGGCGGTGACGCGCGGGGGACAAGCCGCGCGTAGGCCCGGTAGCGCGCCACGATCTCCTGCACGTAGGCCACGGTCTTGTCGCCGCCGTAGTAACCGTGGCGCGTGGCCGCATGGTAGGGCTCGCGGGTGAGCAGGGGCAGGGTCTCGGCCAGGGCGCCGTCCCAATGGTTGGGGTTGCGGCCCAGGTCCATGGCCATGCGCCGTGCGTCGGTCACGTGGCCCACGCCGGCATGGTAGTCCGCGAGGGTGAACCGCAAGCGGTCGAGGCTGTCCAGGTAGGCGTAGGAGCGCCACGAACGGCGCAGCAGGCGCAGGCCCGCCCGCACGTTGGCCCCGGTGTCGTAGAGGCTGTCGGCCTGGGCGCCCGCCACCCGGGGCAGGACCTGCATGAGGCCCCGCGCGTCGGCCCGGCTGCGGGCGTGGGGGTTGAACCGCGATTCCTGGTAGATGAGGGAGACCACCAGGCGCCAGTCGAGCCCCGCCTTCTCAGCCATGGGCCGCACGAGGTCGTCGTAGGGGGAGAGGATGCCGCTCTTGTCGGGTCGATGGGCGGGCACGCGGAAGTCGCGCACCGTCACCACGTCCTGGAAGTAGCGGTTGTAGATGATGCCGTACGTGCGGCTGCGGCGGCTGCGGCCCGAGGCGGACACCTGCAGATGGTCCTTGAGGTAGCTGTTCAGGGCGTCCAACAAAACCGGGCAATTCTCGCGCACGAGCCAGGCCGCGGGGCGCACCTCGCCGAGGCGGGGGCCCAGTTTCAGGCCGGGAGCATGGAGCACGGCGGCCTGGGCCAGGGCGTCGGCGACGACGGTGGCGTCGGTCTCGCCGCGGCGCACCGCCGCGAGGATGTCCTCGGCGCTGGTGCCGGCCAAGCTCATCTGCACGCGGATCGAGAGGTTCTCCCGCCCGGCAATCTCGAGCAGTTCGTCGCGGAACGGATCGCCGGCCGGCAGGGTGACGACGAGATCGTCAAGGGCATGGAGGCTGAGGGAACGGTCGCTGTCCGCGGGCAGGACGACGGTCTTGCGGACGAAGTTCGTCGGCCGGGTCACGCGTGACCACAACATCCCGTCTGCCTCGGGGGTGCGGCCCGGGGAGATCACATCGCCCCGCC
>JAUUZX010000190.1 GCA_030592025.1 bacterium
GCACCCGCTCGCGCAGATCCTCGCGGCGGGTTGTCGAGTCCTGGCGCTCGCGGCCGCTCATGGACAACTGGTCCGTGAGGTCCTCCTCATCGGCGACGAGGGCCGCCACCTCGACGGCCAGACGCGCCTTCTCGGTCTCCATCTCCTCGGCCCGCCGTGTCGCGGTCTCCCGGGTGTGCTCGGCCTGGGCGGACGCCACCTGCAGCCGGTTCAACTCCTCGTCGAGGGTCGACAGGCGGCCACGCCCGGCGATGAGCTCCTCGCGCAGGGATTCCCGGCGGTCACGGTTGACCGCCAGCTTCTCCTGGGCGCCGGCCAGCTTTCCTTCAGCCTCCACCAACTCCGTCGCCAGGCCCTCGATCTGCTCCTTGCGGCCCAGCAGGCCGTGCTCCCCCGTCTCCCCCGCGCCGCCGCGCACGGTACCATCGCTGCGGACGAGCAGGCCATGGCGGCTGACGCAGGTCAGCACGCCGCCGCCGGTCCAGCCGCGGGCCGCGGCCATGGCGTCGTCGTCGGTGTCGAAGATCACGGTGCCCGCGAGGCGCATCCGCAGGGCGGGCAACTCCGCTCCGGGGCCGGTGATGACCTCGGCCGCGGGCCGACCGCCCACGCCGGCGAGGTCCGGCGCGCCGCCGTCGGAGGCAAAGCCGTCGCCACACAGGAAACTGGCCCGGCCGAGTTCCTCCCCACGCAACTCGTCGACGAGTTGGCGGGCCGTGTCGGGGCCGTCGACCACGATGGCGTCGACCATGTCGACCAGCAGCACCTCGAGGGCCGCCCGGTCCGCGGCGGGCACGTGGATCTGGTCGGCCACACCACCGGAAACCCGACTCTCGTCACCGTGACGCCGCAGGATTTCCCGCGGCCCCTGACCGTAGCCCTCGTAGTCCTCATGGAGCCCCTGGAGCAGGTCCCGCGTCGACCGCATGGCCTCGCACCGGGCCCGCAACGCGGCGAGATCCTCCTGAAGGGAGGTCGACATGACCTCCAGGTCCGTCTCCTCCCGTTCCCGCGCGGCCAGTTCCTCCAGGAACCCGCGCCGCCGCCCGGCGGCCTCCTCGCGCTCCGCACCGACCTCGACCAGACGCTGCTCGGACTCGCGGCCTCGTTGCAGCACGGCTTGCCGTTCCTCGTTGAGGATGGCTATGCGTTCCCGGCGGTTCTCCTGCTTGACCTGCAACTCGCGCATGTGGCTGCGCTGGGAGGCGTCGCTCTCGATGACCTCGAGGTTGCGCCGGGTGGCCTCGTCCAGTGCGGCACGGTCCCGCTCCAGCCGGTCCTCGAGGACCTGCAGGCTCTCGGCGCGCTCGGCGAGGTGCCCCGTGGCTGCGGTGCGCTCACCCTCGACGGTCACCAGGTGCTCGCCCAGGCGTTCGATCTGCCCGTCGATTTCCTGCTGACGCGCCAGGGCCTCGTCGGCGGCGTGGGTGTTGTCCTCGACGCGCCGGGCATGTTCCTCGCTGCGGTGCTGGAGGACCAGCACCTGGCGCTCGGTTTCCTGGAGCTCTTCCTCGAAGGCCTGCAGGGCCTCCTCCAGTTGCCGGCGCTCGGCCTCGCGCTCGTCCAGCTGGGGCCGGGCGGCGACGACCTTCGCCTGGAGCTCGGCCAACTCGCCGACCCCCGCCTCCGCCTGGGTCCGGAAATCGGACAACTGCTCCCGCGCGTTCGTCTCTTCCTTGTCCAGTTCGGCGTGACGACGCCCCGCCAACAACAGGTCCAGGCTGCGGATCTCCTTGAAGAGCGTCTGGTGCCGCCGGGCCTTGCCCACCTGTCGCTGCAGGGAGCGCACCTCCCGCCCGATCTCCTCGACGATGTCGTAGAGCCGGGTCAGGTCGATCCGCGTGCGGTCGAGCTTGCGCTGGGTCTCCTTGCGCCGGGCCTTGTACTTGGTGATGCCCGAGCCCTCCTCGAGCAGGCGCCGCAGCTCCTGATTGTTCTCGTTGAGGATCTGCTTGATCATCGACTCCTCGATGATCGAGTACGACGTGTTGTTGACGCCGCTGTCGTAGAAGAGATCGCGCAGGTCCTTGAGGCGGCAGAGCGAACCGTTCAGGTAGTAGTCGCTGCCCCCGTCCCGCGTGACGCGGCGCTTGATGGCCACCTCGGCGAAGTCGATGGGCAGGCCCCGGTCCTCGTTGTCGAACGTGAGGGTCACCTCGGCCATGCCGACGGGGCGCCGCTTGATGGACCCCTTGAAGATGATGTCGTCCATCTTGCCGCCGCGCAGCTGCTTGGCCGACTGCTCGCCCAGCACCCAACGCACGGCGTCCACGATGTTGGACTTGCCGCAGCCGTTGGGGCCGAGGATGGCGGTGATGCCCTGATCGAAATCGAGCCGTGTGCGCTCGGCGAAGGACTTGAATCCCTGCAGTTCAATGGATTTGAGTCGCAAACCATGACCTTCCGCTGCAAATCATCCCAGGTTGTCGTTCCGGACTGAACCGTGTTTGCTCACCCGGCCCACCCATCGGTGCTCAAGGCCTAGAAGCGGACCGGCTGCGCCCAATCGGTGCGCAGACGCTCGAACAGTGCCGGCATGGCCGCCCGTGCCGATTTCTGGTTGGGGAAGCTGCCCATGTACACCCGGTACCAGCGACCGCTGTCCGGCAACTCCACCAGGCGCACGGTCGCCTGGATGTCGCGCCGACCGAGTTTCGCCACCTCCCGGCCCGCCGCGAGGCCGTCTTGGAAAGAATACACCCACAGGACCCAGCCGTCCTGACCCACGGGTCCGGCGTAGGGATCGACCGTCGGCAGGTCATCCGCGGGCGGCATGACCACGACCTCTTCCGGTGCCGCCACCACGGTTTCCTGAGGCGCCACGGGGAGGCTGTCCATCGTGGCATCCGCCGGGGCCTCCGCCGGAAGCTCCGTCGCGGCATCCGTCGTGACATCCGTCGTTACAACGGGCACGCTGTCCGTGACGACCGACCCGGTCGCCATCTCCAGGGGCTCGTTCACCGGCGTCGACGGCGCGTCGGTGGCCGCCACCTCCGGCGGCGCGAGGAGCCCCCCGTCATCGGTGACCCGTACGTACCGGACGTAGTAGAAGATCACCGCCGCAATGATGATCACCGTGGTGGCCGCCGCAAGCCAGAAAACCCCCGACGTGCCACGCCGGGTCGCGAATTCCATCTCGAAGTTGTCCCCCGGCAGGTCGTCCCCATCGAACATCGGGTCCTCCGGGATCTCGGGCCTCGCCGGCAGTTCCTTTTCGGCGGGTGCCAGGGGCAGGTCTGCGCCGCCGTCGGGGAGCCCATCGGCGGGGGTCGCTTCCTCAGCCACGGGCACCGGCATGGGCTCGCCGTACCCGACAAGCCCTGTCAACGTCACCCCGACTCCCTCCAACCCGGCCACCAGCTCGGCGATCTGCGCCGGCGTGCGGGTCCCGCGATCGACGCACAGCAGCGCCCGATCCACATGGGCGCTCCAGGACCCCAGTGCGGGCGCCGGCCCGACGACGATGATGTCGTCCGCCTGGCGACGCAGCCGCGCGAGCAGCGCGTCCACCTCTTCGGACGTGATGTCCGTCGGCGCGTAGGATCCGACACCCACCAGGTAGGCCGCCCGACCCGAGAAGGGCAGGGCCATGCCCGAGGTGAGCACCGACGTGCCGTAGCGCACCATGTCGACCCAGCCCTCGGCGTCCTCGCGGCCCGACCAGCGGGACAGGACGGTGGTGCGGTCGTCGCCGTCCAGCACCACGACCGCCTGGTCGCGAGCGGCCAGGACCCGCGCGAAAGACAGGGCCGCGACCACACCCAGTTGGGGCTGCCCCTGCTCATGGGCCATCAACCAGACCCGCGGCGCGGCGGCTCCGGCCAACGCGTCGTCCAGATGCTCGGTGAGCGTCCCGTCGGTGAGGCGCTCCAGGTCGGACCAGAAGCGGTCTCCGCCCCGCAGATCCACCGACGCGGCGTCCATGCCTGCGGCAAACCAGGGCAGGTCCCGGGAACGGTCGCCGTTGGTGTTCATGGTTGGTCACCCCCGATTGAAGCGTGATCCTCCGTGCCCCCCGCAGCCCAGGCCCGACGAAAGGCCTCGACCACCAGAGGGAGCTCCGTGTCCGGCAGCGTCCGCACGTCCACTGCCAGCCCGTCGTTGTTCATGCGGCCCACCAGGGCCGGGTCGCCCAGGCGTAGCCGGCGATGGCAGGCCTCCATCTCTACCTTCGGTCCGTCCCACAGCACGAGCCTCGACGGGATGCTCGCGTTGCTGAACGAACCACCGCCGACGCTGGACTCCCCCGCCACCACACGCCCCCGCCAGCCATCCGGTGCCAGGGGCACGAGTTCCGTCAGCAGACCCTCCGCCCGGGCCTGGAGGGTGGCCTCGTCCGCGCCCAGTTGGCGCAGGGTCGGCAGGTCGGGCACGTCCGTCGCCCGCAGGTAGGCGTTGAGCACCGCGTCCAGCGCCGCCAGGGTCGTCTTGTCCACCCTGAAGGCCCGGCGCATGGGGTGCTTCCGCAGGCTCGCGATCAGCTCGCCACGGCCCAGGATGATCCCCGCCTGGCAGCCTCCCAGCAGCTTGTCGCCGCTGCAGGTGACGAGGTCGGCGCCCGTGGCCACATCCTCGGCCAGCACCGTCTCGCCCGACGGCAACCCCAGGTCAGCCATGGGGTGCAGGGCGCCGCTGCCGGCGTCGTACACCAGCGGGCAGGCCTTCTCCCGGCACAGGGCCGCCAACTCGGCGGGCTCCACGTCCTCGGTGAAACCCTCCACGCTGAAATTGCTGCGGTGCACCTTGAGCACCGTCGTGCCGGGCTCTTCCATGGCCTCGGCGTAGTCCGTCAGGCCGGTGCGGTTGGTCGTGCCGATCTCCACCAGCTCGCAACCGGTCTCGGCAAGGATCTCGTGGATGCGGAACGAACCCCCGATGGCCACGATCTCCCCGCGGGAAATGACGACGCGCCCCCCGCGACTCAGGTAACGCACGGCCAGCCAC
>JAUUZX010000199.1 GCA_030592025.1 bacterium
GGCTTGCCGTTGACCATGGCCGGGCGAATCGCGGCAACCGGGCAGCGGGCAACAACGGAAGGGCGCTCGCAGACGTTTGAGACCAGGTTGTGGTCGATTTTTGGCGGCTTGGTGTGCTGCACGTTGATGGCGATATCACCCTGGCCACCCTGCCGGGGATGACGTCCTACGGCGCCATGGTCATCCTGCAGGCCAGGGAAACCGCCGGCGGGAATCGTCTCCCGCCCTTCGAGTTGTTGGCGGACCTGGATGACGCCAGCCGCGACAGCGCGCTGCGGTTCCTGTCCCGATACGGCAACGCGGTGAACGTCAACACCGCCTCGCCGGAAGTCCTCGTGGCCGTGGGCCTGCCCCCGAGGGCGGCGGACAAGCTCATGGACTGGCGCCGGGGTGAAGACGGCACCCCGGGGACGTCCGACGACCGGTGGTTCCTGGAGGTCGGCTCCGATGCCCACGGGATCAGGTCCTGCTCCCTGAACAACGAGGAGGCCGCAGTTCTGGCGTACCTCGTCGGGGCAGGAAGATTGACGGTGGAGCCCCGGTTCTTCTGCCTGGTCTCCCGGGGTTGGGGTGAAGGGCACCATGGCATCTGCGAAATAAGGGTCGTTCTCGAAAAGACGGACCACGGCACGCCGCGCGTGCTGGAGTGGACCGAAAACTGGCTGAACTAGGGGTTTCCGATGGACCTCGGTCGCAAACTCAAGATCTTTTGCCCTCCCGACGCGGTTGGTCCCGTGGGGACGGAGCCGTCGGGCCTGCTGGGCGCCGTCAGCCGGTGGTCCCCGTTCGTCTTCCCCTGGTCCGCCCTGCAGCGCATGACCGGTGTCGTGATTTCCGATGGAGGGGTCACGATGGCCCGCGGTCGGTTGGACGGCCGCTTCTTCCATGTGGAATGGTCCGCCCAGTTGCCGGACGGCGACCCCGTTCCGAGGTATGGCCAGGAACCTGTTTGCGTCTGCCTGCCCAGGAGCAGCACCCTCGTCCGCCATTTCCGTGTGCCCGCCGAGAAACCGACTGAGATCGAGGCCATGCTGCCCCACCTGCTGACCGGCGAACTGCCCATGTCCGTCGAGCATTTCTCGTGGGTGTGGACGCCCCTGCCGGCCCGGGAGGAGGGCTTCACCCTGGTGGCGGTGCACGTGGCCAGGAACGATCGCCTGGAGGAATTCCTTGCTCCCCTGGCCGAGGCCGGGTTGAACATTGTGGGCCTGATTCCGGAAGGGTGGAGCTGGGCCCACGCCATGAGTCGGGTCAGGGGACCCGACGACGGGGATGACGCAACCAGCGTCCTCATCCGGAACCATGGCGGGCCTCACCTCATCGTGGAGCGTTCGGGGCGGCTGCTGTTCGACACGGTCCTTCCGCCGTCGGTGGTTCTGCCCCTGCTGGGGGCCGCCGATTCAGCCCTGTACCTCGACTGGGAGGGGCCGGGCCTGGCCGAGGCGCGGGACGAGTTCGAGTCCCTGCTCGGGTTCCCGCTGCCGACACCGCAGATCTGGCCCGACGTCCTTCCCTGCAGCGAGAACACCGGCCCGGCGAAATTCTTTTTTGCCGCCTCCGTGGCGACCGCCGGCCTGGATCATGAGCGCCTGATGATGCCCCCGGAACTGCGGCAGCGCACCCGCCGACGCTCGGCCCTGAAGGCGGCGGCCGGCCTGGGCCGGTTGGTGGCCCTGGCCGCCCTGGTCTGGCTTGTCTTCGCGGTGTACGCCGACGGCCACACCCGCCGGTACCTGGCGGAGCTGGACCGGCAGATCGTGGCGGAGGCTTCCCGGGTGGAGGTGCTGGAGATGGAGTACGACGCCATCCGGGAAAACAACCGGGCGCGGGCCGGCAGCACCGAGATCCTGCAGATCCTGACGAGCCGGCGCCTCCACGTGACGGCCCCGGTTCACCTGGCGAATCTGAACTACATCCAGGGCAGGGGGGTCACTCTGAGGGGTGGGGCGCCGGCCAGTTCCCACGTCCTGGAGATGACCGAAAAACTGGCGGCGGATCCTCTCTGGGAGGGGTTGCGGGTGATGCAGCTTCGGTCCGAGAAACTCAACGGCGTCGATCACGTGCACTTCGTGGTCGAGGGCAGACTGAACTAGGGGAGCGTGTTCGTGGTCCGGATGGAGAAGGCATGAGTCGAACGGGCGGGAATCTCCGGGAAGGCATGGCGTCGCTGAGCCTGCGGGAGCGGATCATCCTGCTGTGCCTGCTGGTGTTGGTGGTCGGCTACGGCGCGGACTTCCTGTTCAACAGGTTGTACCTCGAGCGCAATCAGGACCTGAACATCGCCGTGGCCAGCGCCGAGGAGCAGGTCCGTCACCAGCAGCGGTTGCTGTCCCGGGAGGAGCTGATCCACATCCAGTACCGGAAGCTCGAGTCCCCGGTGGCGGCGGTCCAGGATTCGAGCCTGACCGAGACCGAGGTCCTCAGGGAGCTGGCGGTTCTGGCCGGGCAGACGGTCCACGTGAAGAGCGTCGTGCCCCGTCTGGGGCATTACGAAGGACGGCAGGTCATGTTCGTCGCCCTGGATTTCGAGGGCTCCTTCGAGGCCGTGGCCGGCTACGTGGAGAAGATATTGAACGAGATGCCGAGCGAAGTGGGGAGCCTGTCCCTGGCTCCCTGGTCCGGCAGTGGAGACGGTGTCATCTGTCGCATTTCGATCAGGGTGGAGTGTTTTGAATCGTAGGCATGGACAGGAATCGCCCATTCGCCTGGGCCGTGGTGGCCGCCTCTCGATGGAGGCCCTGACGGCCCTGTGGCGGGCGGTTGTCTCGAGGAACCCGGCCACGGACTGGACCAAGGGCCGTGTCCTGACCATGGGGTTCACGGTCCTGTTCCTGATCTGGGGCCTGGGTGGCGTGGGTGGCCTGATCCTGTCGGGTCTGGATGACGGATCGACCATGCCGGGCCTGGTCATCGAGGGAGCGGAGAGTGGATACGGCGGCGATATGGAGGTTGCCCGGGGAGGGCGCGCGAAGGAGCAGTTGCGAAACGATCTGTTCAAGGTCCCGAAGCCCGAGAAGAACAACACGAAGAAAGTACCGAGAACCAATCCGGTCGAACTACTGAGGCTGCTTGAACTCCAGGGTGTGTTGGGGGGGACGACGCCGCGGGCGATCGTCTTCTACAAGCGCACGAAGAAGACCGTCACCGTTTCGGTCGGCGACGATCTGGGTGAATTCAAGGTGATGGAAATCCGGGACGGGAGCGTAATCCTGAAATGGCGCGACGAACTGCTCGAGCTGTCGCTGTAGCCCTGTGCGCAGCGCTGATGCTGGTGATCCCCCTGGCCGTCCAGGCGGGGTCCATGCAATTGAACGTCAAGGACGCTTCCGTGCAGGAAGTGTTGAAGATGATCGCCGAAGAAGGTGATTTCAACATCGCCATCGGGGGGGAGGTCAAGGGCCGCGTCACCCTCTTCGTCGAGGACATGGCGCCCCGTGACCTGCTGGACGCGGTCATCGGGATCGTCGATGGGGCCTACGTCCAGGAGAACGGCACCATCTGGGTCATGAGCGCCGCCAAGTACGAGAACCTCTACGGGCAGTCCTACGTCGACAACCTCGTGAGCCGCACGTTCGTCCTGAAGCAGGCCCAGGTGAAGGACGTCATGGCCAGCGTGAAGATCCTCCTGGGGGACAAGGCCATCGTTGCGCCCGACCTGGCCAGGAACACGCTCAGGATCAAGGCCAGCCCGCGTCTGCTGGCCGAAGCGGCCCAGATGCTGGCCGTCGCCGACAGGCCCAACCTCACCCGGGACTTCAAGCTGCAAAGCATCTCCGCCGAGACGGCGGCCGACATGCTCGGCAGGATGGTGACCGACCACACGACCATCATCGAGGACCCGGTCAACCAGCGTCTGGTGGTCAACTCCAGCGAGTTCGAGCTGAACAGGATCGACGAGATCCTGGGCATGCTGGACGTGGGCGGCCGGGTCGGGTCGAAGACCCTGACGGTCGGATACGCCAACGCCGACACCCTGGCGGATCTGCTGCGCCCCCACCTGACCCCCGATGTCGGCACGATCCTGGCCGACAACCGGTCGAGCAAGATCGTGGTCATCGACTACCCCGGGGTCATCGACCATGTCTCCCTCCTGGCTTCCGAGTTCGACGTCCCCCTGCGCCAGGTGCTGATCGAGGCCAAGATCCTCCAGGTCACCATGAGCAACGAGGTCCGCAGCGGCATCGACTGGTCCGTCCTGCAGAACCAGGTGAACATGCGGGGGAACTTCTCAATCCTGCCGACGGACGGCACGGGATTCCGGGGGGATTTCGGCGACCTCAGTTCGCGGAACTTCCAGGTCGTGGTCGAGGCTCTGGAGACCTTCGGGAACACCAACCTGCTGTCAAGTCCGCGCATCATGGTCATCGACGGCGGTTCGGGCATGATCCACGTGGGCAGCCAGGTCCCCTACAAAACCATCGACACGCGGGAAACCGCCGGGGGAATCATCAACCAGTTCGAGAAGGTGGTGGTGGTGGACGTGGGCGTGAAGCTGGAGGTCGAGGTCGACATCCAGGGTGACGACATGATCGCCCTGAAGGTCCGTCCCGAGGTGAGTTCGGTGACGGGATACTCGGCCGACATCCCCATCGTCGACGCCGCCACGACCGATTCGGCCCTGATGATCCAGGACGGCAACACCGTGATCCTGGGCGGGCTGATCAAGGACGAGACACGGACGACGCGCAAGGGGGTCCCCATCCTGATGAGCATCCCCCTGATCAAGTACCTGTTCTCCAGCAACGTTGTAGAGGAATACAAGAGCGAACTCGTCATCCTGCTGACCCCGAAGATCATGACCGGCCGCGAGCTCTA
>JAUUZX010000013.1 GCA_030592025.1 bacterium
CCACCGCCGTCAGACGACGCTCTTCGCCGCTATCGACGCCGGACTGGCCGGCGGGCGGGTGCAGGTGTCGCCGTCCCTGCGCTGGCAGCGGAACCGGGACGACTTCCCGCCGGTGCCGCCCTTGCCCTGGCTGCCGGAGGAGACCGGGGTGGCCCACGTCCGTGAGGACTGGTCGCCGGCGCTGGGCCTGGTGTGGGAGACCGTGCCGGGTCGGGTGATCCTGGCCGTCCACGGGGCGCGCACGGTCCGCGTCCCCACCTGGGTCGAACTCTACGGTCATCGCGGCGGCATCGTCGGCAACCGGGATCTGCAACCGGAGGAGATCACCTCCCTGGACTTCGGCGTGACCGTCCGTCCGGTGCCGTCGTTCACCTCGCGGCTGACGGTCTTCCGCAATGACATCGACGGCACGATCATCTTCGTCCCCAACAGCCAGCAGACGAGCCAGGGCCACAACATCGGCGGCAGCCGCACGACGGGCCTCGAGGCCGAGATCCAAGGCGAACTGGGGGGGGGCTTCGCGCTGCAGGCCAACGCCACCGTCCAGCGGGCCGTGGACCGCAGCGGGCAGGAACCCTACGACGGCAAAGCCCTGCCCTACCTGCCGGACCGCGAGGCCTTCCTGCGGCTGCGCCGGGACCACGAGGTGCTCGCGGCGTGGGCCGAGGTGCTGGTCCAGTCGTCCAACTACCGTGACCGGGCCAACACCCAGGAGGGGCGGGCCGCCGCGCGGGGCCAGCTCAACCTGGGCGTGGACTGGACCTGGCGCCCGGGCGGTCCCGGTTCGACCGCCCATCTGATCATTTCGGGAGCCGTGCTCAACATCACCGATCGTCGGGACCACGACATGGAGGGTTTCCCGCTGCCCGGGCGCAGCTGGCGGACCTCCATCGGGTACCGGCCATGAAGTTTGCGAAGGGTAGGACCATGAGAACTTTCCTGACGACCATCGGCACCCTGGCCATGATCATCCTGGGAGTCGCCACCACCGCGGCCGCCGCCCCGACGGCCTGGATCGTGACCACCGAGTTCGGGACCTACGGACGGGTGCGCAGTCTGGACTGCGCCGACCCCTGGCCCGTGTCCGGCGACCTGGCCACGATCCCCGGCGACGCGGTGGGCCGCCACAAGGACGGCAAGATCTTCATCGTGGGGCGGGGCTCCTGGGATCTGATCCAGATCTGGGATCCGGCCGACGGCTTCTCCCTCGTCCGCGAGTTCAGCCTGGGCACGGGCCTCAACCCCCAGGACATCGCCTTCGACAGTCAGGGCGAGGCCTACATCAGCTGCTACGACGCGGCGGTGCTGCTCAGGGTCGACCCCGCAACAGGCACGGTGCTCGGGTCCTACGATACGTCGGCCTTCGCCGACGCGGACGGCCTGCCCGAGACCAGCTGGATGGCCACCGTGGGGGACCGCCTGTACATCACCTGCCAGCTCCTGGACCGCAACGACTGGTACGCCCCTACCGGCCCGGGCCACCTGCTGGTCTTCGACATGGCGACGGAGTCCTGGGTGGACGCGGACCCCGGGACCCCCGGCGTGCAGCCGGTGACCCTGCAGGGCGCGAACCCCTACACCCGCATTCTCGTGGGGGACGGTGTCCTGAGCGTGGGTTGCGCGGGCTACTTCGGCCTGGCCGACGGCGGCGTAGAGAACATCGACCTGGCCACCCACACCTCCCTGGGATACGAGGTCACGGAGTCCGAACTGGGCGGTGATGTGAACCGCATCCGTCGCGACGGCGCCGACCTGATCGCCGTCGTCAACGACGCCTCCTTCAACACGAGCATTCGCCGCACGGGCACGGAAGGGGTGCAGGTGCTGGAGACCTTGCCGGGCTTCTACCACGGGGACATCTGGCTCCTGGGCGGCGACCTCTACGTGGCCGACCGCACCGTGGGCGCCGCGGGGCTGCGGGTGCTCGATCCCCTGACCGGAACCGAGCGGACCGACGGCGCGATCCCCACCGGACTGGCGCCCTTCGCGTTCATCCCCATGGAGAACCCGCCGGTGGCCGATGTGCCGTCCTTCGTCACCTCGTCCCGGGTGGCGCTGGGGGCGCCCTACCCCAACCCCTGCAACCCGACGGCCTTCCTGCCGCTGACCGGCATGCCCGGCGCGGAAGTGCATCTCGACGTGGTGGACCTGCGCGGTCGCCGCGTCCGCTCCGACGGCCTGCGCCTCGATGGTGGGGGTCATGCCGTCTATCGATTCAGCGGGCGGGACCAACGGGGCCGCAGCCTCGCCGCCGGCGTGTACGGGATCATTGCCACCATCGACGGCGACAGCGCTCGCCGCCGTGTCGTCCTCGTCAAGTAGACGTCCGCCCCAAGGAGAACAACCATGAAGCCCATGCTCACGATCACCGCCCTGACCCTCTTCCTGCTGGTCCCCGTCCTGGCGGCGGCCCAGTTCGCGGACACGGGCCAGGTGAACACCGCGTATGACCGCGGCGACGCCCTCATCGGCGTCTGGGCGAGCGAGGTCATCGACTACGAGGTGGGCTACCAGGACCACGCCCTGCTCGAGTTGGGCTACGTCGACTTCGGGTCACCCTCCGACGTCCTGGGCTCGGCCGGCACGCCCTTCAGCCTGGGGGACGGCGGCTGGATCACCCTGAGCTTCAACAATGCCGTGCGCAACGGGCCCGGGGACGATCTGGTCGTCTTCGAGAACGGGTTCGCCTACAACGGCGTGTTCATGGAGCTGGGGTTCGTGGAGGTGTCCAGCGACGGTGTGAACTTCGCCCGCCTACCGGCCCTTTGCCGACGGACCACCCAGCCCGGCACCTGGGACAGTTCCGACCCGGCGTCCTTCTACAACCTCGCGGGCAACCTCGTCGGCGGCACGGGCTTCGACCTGCAGGATCTGGTGACGGCGGGGGATCCGTTGGTGGCCGACGGCACGGTCAACCTCAACCTGATCGCCTACGTGCGGATCGTCGACGTCATCGGTGATATCGTCGGCGGCACGGTCGACTACCTGGGCCGTCCCGTGGCGGACCCGTACCCGACCGCGTCGGGCAGCGGCGGCATGGACCTGACGGGCGTGGCCATCCTGAACATCGGGACGGTGCCCGTCGAGGTGGCGGGGTGGGGTGACGTGAAGGCGTTGTTCCGTTAGAATCTCTTGGCAGGGCGTTCCCCGTGAGCCAGTATGACCACCGGCGGCCCTGAGGGTCGCCGGTTCTTTGCCGAAGGAGGATCCATGGCCCGCATCTACACCCGTTCCGGCGACGCCGGCGAGACCTCCCTGGGCGACGGATCCCGCGTGCCCAAGTCCGGTCCCCGGGTCGCCCTCTATGGCGACGTCGACGAGTTGAATTCCGTCCTGGGGTGCGCCGTGGCCGCTCTGGGCGGCACGCCGGCCGACGTCCGCCTGGCCACGTGGCTCACCACCATCCAGTCGACCCTTTTCGATCTGGGCTCCGTCCTGGCCGACCCCACCCGCTCCCGCGCCGAGCACGATTTCGACGCCCCGGGTCTCGAGACCTGGATCGACGAGCTCACGGCGGACCTGCCTCCCTTGACCACCTTCATCCTGCCGGGGGGCTGCGCCGCGGCTGGCTTCCTGCACCTGGGGCGGACCGTGTGCCGCCGGGCCGAGCGCGCCGCCGTGGACCTGGCGACGACCGAGCCCGTGCCGGCCGGCGCCCTGACCTACCTCAACCGCCTCAGCGATTTCCTGTTCACGGCCGCGCGGGGGGCCAACGCCGCTGCCAGCGTGCCGGACGTGGCGTGGCGGGGATGAGACGCTGGTCGACATTCCTCATCCCGGGCCTGAATAAACCCGACGACGGCGGGTTAGTCCCCGCGTCGGCCGCGACGAGCGGTTCGGCCCTCGATGCCGAGGAAGTCGCACGACGCCTGCAGGACCGCGCCGACATCGAGCGTTGCCTGGCGGGCGACAACGAAGGATTCACGGCGCTCATGAACCGGTACCGGGACAGGGCATACGGAGTGGCGCTCGGCCTGACGGGCAACCACGACGATGCCATGGACGCGATCCAGAAGGCCTTCATCCGGATCCACCGCACCCTGGACAGGTTCCGTCGGGACGATCCGTTTTTTCCGTGGCTCTATCGCATCGTGCACAACGCCGCCCTGAACCAGCGGCGCGACGAGAAGCGGCACAAGGGGGATGTGCCTCTGGAATGGGTCCGACGGTCCGATGGCCGGCCGGATCCCTTGGCTGAAACCGTCGCGGACAATCTCCGCGAGCGTCTGTGGGCGGCCATCCAGGCCCTCCCGGCGGACATGCGCGAGGTCTTCGTCCTGTACCATTTTCAGGGACTGAAGTACCGCGAGATCGCGACGGTTTGCGACGTGCCCATCGGCACGGTCATGTCGCGGCTCCATGCAGCACGCAAGCGGCTGCAGGGCGTCGCGGGTCTGGAGGACTGATGTGAAGAACCACGGGCCCTTTGACCCCCGGATGGAAGCTCCTCTGCTGTCGGCGTACGTCGACGGCGAACTCGAGCCCGCCGACGTGGCGCGGATCGAGGCCCATCTGGAAGCCAACGACGAGACCCGGCGCGAGGTCGATCGCCTCCGTCGCCTGAAGGACGTCACCGGCGCCCTACGGCTCAGGGAAGCCCCGGCCGAGGACTGGGAGGACTTCTGGCAGAACACCTACAACCGCGGCGAACGGTCGCTGGGGTGGATCCTGCTCGGCATGGCGGTGTTCGTCCTCGGTGGTTGGGCCGTGACGGCCGTGCTGCGGGCCGTCCTCGGCGACGACCAGCTGCCGTTCATCATCAAGGGCGCCGTCATTGGTGGCGGGGCCGGCCTGCTCCTGCTGGTGCTGTCGGTGGTGCGCGAGCGCATCCACAAGCGCGGCCGCACCCGCTACAAGGACGTCAAACGTTGACCCGATCCTGGGGAGGACCCACGCCATGATGGTGACGACCACCTACGACATCGCGGGCAAGCGCATCGTCGAGACCATCGGTCTCGTGAAGGGCAACACGATCCGCGCGCGCCACCTGGGCCACGATCTCCTGGCCGGCCTGAAGAACATGGTGGGCGGGGAGATCAGCGACTACACGAAGATGATCGCCGAGTGCCGCGAGGAGTCCCTGGACCGCATGGTCGCCGAGGCCGAGGCCAACGGCGCCGACGCGGTGGTGGGGGTGCGCTTCGCCACGAGTGAGATGATGGAGCACGCGGCCGAACTGCTGGCCTACGGCACCGCGGTGCGCACGGAGGATATCGACTGATCCCGGCGGCATGATGGTCCGGACAATCCGGAAACGAAGAAGGGCGCTCCGAGGAGCGCCCTTCGACTTGTCGTGCTGTCGGCCGGGAGGGTCAGTCCACCATGCTGATGGCTTCCTCGGGGCAGGCGTCGACACAGGCTTCGCAGTCGATGCATTCGTCGGCGTTGACGAACGCGTGGCCGTCGACCATGGAGATCACTTCGGTGGGGCATGCATCAATGCATTCTTCACAGGCGTTGCACTTGGAGACATCAACGATTGCGGGCATGTCGGATCCTCCTGAGAACGTTGCATGGGGCCGTTGTCACAGCCGGACTTTCCCGAACGATAGTTGATGAACCGTGTTTGTCAAATGAGTTCAAGACAATCAAAATCATCTTCAACCCCGTGCTATGGAATCAGATGAGTAGGAGATGGTCGGCACCAGATGTCCTCCAGAGCGGGCCCGCCGCGGGGAGCCAGGAGGGGCGGCAGACAGAGGGCGAGCAGGACCGTGACCCGCAGCAGGAGGTCGAGCCCCACACCGTGGCCGCCGTCGGTGTGGAAGCAGCCGCAGGAGATGTCCAGGCCCCGGGCCAGGGCCACCGCGATGGCCACCATGAAGACGACGGTCAGGGCGCCCGCCAGCAGCGCCGCGCCCCGGCGCAGGATCCCGAGGATGAGGGCCAGGCCGATGACGGCCTCGAGGACCGGCAGGTAGTGGGCCCAAGGGTGGAGCAGGATCGACGGCAGGAGGCGGTAGTGGTGGACCGTCTGGGCGAAACCACCCGGGTGCAGGAGCTTGTCCCAGGACGCGTAGAGGAAGATGCCGCCCACGGCCAGCCGGCACAGGAGCACGATCCAGGGCCTCATGGACTCTCCTGTCCGTTGAGCTCGCCGCCGGCCCGGCGCCAGGCCGCGAGCCCGCCCGCGAGGATCTGCACGTCGGTGAAGCCGCGGTCGGCGAGTCGGACCGCGATGCTGGAGGCCAGCACCAGACCGCCGTCGTCGTAGAGGACGAGGGGGTCGTCGGGCCCCACGAAATCGAAGACCGCGAGCAGGTCGTCGTCGAAGCTCGCCTGGCGCAGGGGGATGGAACCGGGGATCACCGGGGCGCCGGCGTCGGTGGCGAACCGGGTGTCGATGAAGATGTGCAGGCCCTCGTCGTAGAGCTCGAGGGCGTCGGCCACCTCGACCACCGGCGCCGCCAGTTCGAGTTCGTACACCGTGGTGGCCGCGCGCAGGGGGAGGCGGTCGGCACGCAGGGCCCAGGATAGGGCGGTCACCATCAGGGCGAACACCACCAGGATCGCCGCCTCGCGCAGGGGCGGCGGCCAGGCACAGAAGCGGTCACGGGAGGATGAACTTGCCACCACCGGATGCTCCTACATGCGGACCATGTACGTGATGGGGATCTCGATGGTCTCGAGATTCTCCACGTCCGTGGTGATGGTCAGGGTGCCCTTGATGCGGCCGCCGTTCTCCACGGCCATGGGGTGATCCTTGGCCAACGGGGTGCCCGTCAAGACCACGAGTACCTCGACGTTGGGCTGCCGGACGTCCACGGTGACCGTGCAGTCGGGCAGGTCGATCTCGGCGCCGGTGACGGTGAAGGGCATCTCCTTCCCCTCGCGGGGGGTGAGACGGATGGTTTCCTTGGACTTCTTCTTGAAGCGCATGTTGATCTTCTCGGGATTGATCCGCAGGATGGCGATGGTCCGCACCGAAAGCTCCAGGTCCACCGTCGGCATCTCCGGCACGTTGGTCATGACGCGCACGTTGTCGCGCTGCAGTCCCCAGGGCATGTCCACCGGGACGCGCACCTCGAGCTTGGAGTGCTGGGGGTTGCCGTCGATGCCGTTGACCGTGTTCACCTGGAACAGGCCCTTGGCCGTGCCGTCCACCGTGATCTTCAGTTCGGGCACGTCGGACGCCATGAACGTGACCGCCCGTTCCTGGATGCGGCCCGAGGGCGCGTCGGGGAAACCGACCCTGCGCCGCGCGGGTCGCAGGATGAGCGGCGCGGAGATCTGCGCGCTGAGGACGATCTCGGTCACCGGGTGGGTCGGGTCGTTGGTGTGGATCGTCACGTGCTTCAGCACGGGGCCGACGAAGAGCTTGGAGTCGAACTGGATTTCGAGCACCGTCGACTCGCCCGGCGCCAGCTCCTCCTTGCCCAGGGAGGGGACGGTGCAGCCGCAGTCGGCTTCCAGATCCGAGATGACGAGACGCCCCGCGCCGATGTTCGTCACGGTGATCTGGGTGTCGCGGATCTCCCGCTGGCCCATCTGGCCGAAGTTCACGGAACTGGGGGTCACCTGGATGACCTGCGCGGCGGCGGGCAGGGCCCAGAGAGTCGTCAGGGCCACGAGGGCGAGGAGGCGGATCGGGGCTGCACGCATCGAACTGTCCTTCCGGCGGCTACGGGGCCGCGAGGCAAGATACCGCGAGGGGCCCATGGGGGGCGCACATGCGGCGTCGGGATGACGAAGGCGTTTGGTACCGATACCGGCTGTGGAAGTTCCCGTCCAGGACCGCCGGCGTCGGGCACCCCATAATTTTGCTGCTTTTCCCGGTGGTGGCAAGCCTTTACGATGCTTTCACCGGCCGGGAGCCGGCAGGGAGGTCGGATGTTCACCAACGACATGAGTTTCGCCGCGGTGCGCAGGGGCATGGGATTCCTCGGTTTGCTGCTGGCGATCGGCACCTTGTGGTTCGTCGTGGTCGAGGGCTTCGACGTGGTGGACGCCGTCTACATGACGGTCATCACGGTCAGCACCGTGGGCTTCGGCGAGGTCCACGAGCTCGATCTTTCGGGGCGCATCTTCGTGGTCGTTCTCATCATCAGCGGCCTGGCGTTGATGACCTACACCCTCGGTGCGGTGGGCCGCGTCATCGTTGAGGGTTCCATTCAGCGGTTCGTGGGGAGGCACAGGATGCTGCGGGACATTGAAAAGCTCCGGGACCACTACGTGATCTGCGGCCACGGGCGCATGGGGCGGATCCTGTGCGAGGAGTTGCGGGCCGAGGGCGTGACCTTCGTGGTGGTCGAGGGGGAAGCCGCGACCGCCGAGCAACTGGTGGAGAAGGGCTACCGCGTCGTGGAGGGCGACGCCACCGAGGACGACGTGCTGCACCGGGCGGGCATCACCCGGGCGCGGGGTATCGTGGCCGTGGTCTCCCGTGACGTCGACAATCTCTACATCACCCTCTCGGCCCGCCAGATGTGCCGGGACGAGAACCCGGACCTCTACATCCTGTCCCGGGCCACGGACCGGCAGGCCGGCGAGAAGATCACCCGCGCCGGCGCCGACCGGGTCATCTCCCCCTACACCATCGGCGGCATGCGTCTGGTGCAGGCCCTGCTGCGTCCGGCGGTCCACGATTTCATGGATGTGGCCACGCGGAGCGGCGGGCTGGACCTCATGTTCGAGGAGGTCGTCATCGGCAAGGGGACGCGGCTCGACGGCCTGACCCTCGGCGCCTCGGACATCCGCAAGGTCTACAACATCATCGTCATCGGGATCAAGAAGGCGTCGAACGAGATGGTCTTCAACCCGGGCCCCGACGCCGAGCTCCAAGGGGGCGACACCCTCGTCGCCCTGGGGGACAAGAACCAGCTCCAGCGCCTCGCCCAATCCCTGGCCGGCTGACGCGTCGCTCTCGGCGAGGCGGGTTGGCGTTAAAATTGATAATTTCTATCATGTATTATCACCGACCCGTATTCCGGACGGCGCCGCCGTCCTGTTCCAAGCCTTGCGGAGGAACGCCATGAGCGAGTCCATCTACGACAGCGTGACCGAGGTCATCGGGCGCACGCCCCTGGTGCGGGTGCACCGGCTGCACGACGGGCCGGGCGAGGTCCTCGCCAAGCTCGAGTCCCTCAACCCCATGGGCAGCGTCAAGGACCGCATCGGGCTGGCCATGATCCAGGCGGCCGAGGATGCGGGGCACCTGCGCCCCGGGGGCGAGATCATCGAACCCACAAGCGGCAACACGGGCATCGCGCTGGCCTTCATCGGCGCGGCGCGGGGTTACCGCGTGACCCTCGTCATGCCCGACAGCATGTCCCGGGAGCGGCGCGCGGTGCTGCGGGCCCACGGCGCGGAGGTCGTGCTCACGCCGGCGGCCGGCGGCATGCCCGGGGCCATCACCAAGGCCGAGGAACTGCTGGCTTCGCGTCCCGGCGCCTTCATGCCCGCCCAGTTCGACAACCCGGCCAACCCGGAGATCCACGAGAAGACCACCGCCGAGGAGATCTGGCACGACACCGGAGGCCGCGTCGACGTGTTCGTGTCGGGCGTGGGCACCGGCGGGACCCTGACCGGCGTCACCCGGCGGCTGCGTCAGCTCAACCGCAACCTGAAAACCATCGCGGTGGAGCCCGTCGATTCAGCGGTGCTGTCCGGGGGAGAGCCCGGGCCCCACAAGATCCAGGGCATCGGCGCCGGCTTCGTCCCGAAGGTCCTCGAACGGGGCCTCATCGACGAGGTCATCACCGTGACCAACGAGGACTCCATGATCATGGCGCGGCGCGCGGCCCGGGAAGAGGGCCTGCTCGTGGGCATCTCCAGCGGCGCGGCCCTCATTGCGGCGGCCCGGGTGGCCGCTCGGCCCGCCTCGGCGGGATTGCGCATCGTGGTCGTCCTGCCGTCCTTCGGCGAACGCTACCTTTCCACCGACCTGTTCAAGGACTTCATGGATTGAGGATGAGATGACCGACGAGGAACGTTCACGGGAGCTCGACGACCTGACCGGACGTCTGGTTGGCAGCTACGCGCGCATCGGGGCCGTCAACCGCGGCGACGAGAAGGACCTGCCGGCCCAGGCCCACGTCGCGGCCCTGGTGGAGGAGCTGCTCGCCCTGATCTTCCCGGGCTACCACGGCGCGCCGGTGCCCCGGGACCTGGACCTGACCGTCATCACCGGCACGCGCCTGGCGCGGGTGGCGCGGGAGCTCGAGGACATCGTCGAGCGCACCCTGCGTTTCTGCCACCACGGCGATTGCGTGTGCGATGAGCTGTGGGAGATCGCGGGGGACAGCGGCGGGGACGATCGTTTCCAGGCCGCGGCGCGAGCCGTGAGCTGGACCTACCTGCGCAAGCTGCCGGAGGTGCGGGAGCTCCTCGTGGGCGACGTGCAGGCCGCCTACGAGGGCGACCCGGCGGCGACGAACACC
>JAUUZX010000347.1 GCA_030592025.1 bacterium
GGAGTAGTCCAAACCGTGCACCTCGAAACCGAATTCCCGGGCGAAGTAGGGCAGCCAGATGGACGCCGCCGATCCTATCTCCAACAGGCGGGCGCCCCGGGTGTCCAGATCGGCAAAGGCGCGCCGGAACCAGCGGTGGAAGGTGAGATTCACGCTCCCGCCGTGGGCGGGGTCGAAGGCCGGCGGCAACGCGTTGTGCCGCCAGACTCCGTCCCAGTAGTCCACCCCGGCCTTGTCGCGCTGGGTCATGGGTTCGCCTTTCGGGGCACATCCCGCAACGCCGTCGCCCCGTCGGTGCGCTCTAGGCGCCGTACCTCTTGATGGCCATGTTCAGGCGCGGCAGCATCGCGAAGATGAAGGCCGCCACCATCAGGATCGCCAGGGCCAGGATCACGAACATCTTCGTGGTCGGCTCGAGGCCGCTCAGGAAGCCCGAGAGCTTGTTGCCGATGGCCGTCGCCAGGAACCAGCCGCCCATCATCAGGCCCACCAGGCGCTTGGGCGAGAGCTTGGTGACCAGGGACAGGCCCATGGGCGACAGGCAGAGCTCACCGAAGGTGATCACCAGGTAGTAGACCGCCATCCATATCATGGAGGTCTTGGCCGCACCGTCCTTGCCCAGGCTCGCCCCCACGGCGATGATCAGCAGCGCGACCGTCGTGATGATCATGCCCAGGAAGATCTTGCGCGCCGTGCTCACCGGCTGTCCGCGGGCCGCCATCCAGCCGAAGAAGAACACCACGACCGGCGTCATGAGCACCACGAAGACCGGGTTCAGCAGGCCCGTGAGCATCTCCGCGTTCACCAACCGCACGTAGGAGCCGGGGGCCAGGGTGGCCACACCGGGATCGCGGTTGCGGTACACGGCCTCATGGGTGGCGTCGGACACGAGCAGGACCGGAACGTCCTGGCCCTCGATGGCGCGCGTGACCAGGACCTCGTCCATCAATTCGGCGCCTTCGACGACCTTGACCGTCGTGTTGACGACGCCGTGGGCGTCGGTCTCCTCGGCGACGGTGACGTCGTCCTTGCCGTACACGGCGCACACCAGGAACATCTCGTCATCGGGGATGGTCGCCTCGTCCGTGTCGAGGACCTGCAAACCGGGGCGGGTGGAGAGATCGGCGAGCAGCTCGTCGCTCAGGATACGCGCGCCGAACATGGCCTCGCCCGCGTCGTTCACCGTGATGAGCACGCGCTCGTCCAGACGGGGCAATTGGTCCCCCGCATTGCCGTAGTACGAAGGCATGGCCTTCTGGGCGTAGAAGTCGGTGGCGGTGGGGATCCACTCGGCGCGGCGATCGGTGTTGTGCTCGGCGAAGACCGTCATGAGGCCGCCGCTCAGGTGCAGGATCATGAAGAACGCGCCGCCGGCGATGTAGACGGGGATCAACGCGCCCAGCCCGGGTTTCTCCTCGGGGGACGCCCGCTTGATGATCAGGCCGAAGTACGCCATCACCGGCAGCATGCCGATGATGAAGCCGAAGGTCACCGGCCCGATGGTGGTCCTCACGAACTCCAGCTGATTGCCGACGAAGTAACCGGCGAAGCCGAAGAGGCCGGCCGGCACGAGGATGGTCAGGATGACCTGCTTGAACGAGATGTCCTCGTCGCTGCGCTCGGTCTGGCGATCGGCCTTGGCCAACCGCTTCCAGTTGAGGCTCAGGACGACCACACCCACCAGCAGCCCCACCCCCGCCGCGGCGAAGGCCATGTTGAAGGACCACAGGTTGCGCAGGGGCGCCGACAGCAGGGCCGACATGGTGGCCCCGATGTTGATGCCCATGTAGAAGATGTTGAAGCCCGCATCCCGGCGCGGATCGTCCGGAGCGTAGAGGTTGCCCACCATGGCCGAGATGTTGGGCTTGAACAGGCCGTTGCCGAGGCAGAGCAGGGTCAGGCCCGCGTAGAACATGGGAAGGCTACGGATGCCCAGGGCGAAGTAGCCGGCCGCCATCAGGAGGCCGCCGATGAAGACCGAGCGGCGGAAGCCCAGGAAACGATCGGCGATCATCCCGCCCAGGAACGGCGTGAAGTAGACGAAGGCCATGTAGGTGCCGTAGATCTCCGCCGCTTGCCTGGTGGAGAACCCCAACCCGCCCCGTTCGGTGTCCGTGATGTACAGGAGCAGGATGCCGAGCATGAGGTAGAAGCCGAGGCGCTCCCACATCTCGGTGAAGAAAAGGGCTTTCAGTCCGGCCGGATGCCCTTTCTTGGCTGGGGCTTGTTGAATGTTAGCCTCCGCGATCTGGATCCTGGGAAGGGGACGTAAAAAGCGGGGAGCGCTTGGCTCCCCGCTACGCAGCATAGGGGATGGCGCACGGTCGCACCACCGGTTTCTACTCGATGCCGTGCATCATCTTGTTCAGGGGCTTGGACAGCAGGGCCAGCAGGACGCCGATGCCCACGGTCACGAAGCCCATGCTGCCGAAGACGTCCACGTAGCCCGCCAGACTCTCCACCGGCGTGAGCTCGACCGCCCCGCCCTCGGAACCCGTCAGCTGGGCCAACACGGACGCCAGGTACATGGAGAACGCGAAGGACAGGAACCAGGCCCCCATGGCGCTGCCGGTCATGTGCTTGGGCGAGAGTTTCGTCACCATGGACAGGCCGATGGGCGACAGGAAGAGCTCGCCCGTGGTGTGCAGCAGGTACATCATCCCGAGGATCACCAGCGGCACCCGCGCCGCCTCCCCCGCCATGGTCGCCCCCAGGAGCAGCACCAGGTAGCCCAGCCCGAGCTGGATGATGCCGAGGCCGAATTTGAGGGGAATATTGGGGTTCTTCCCGATCTTCGACAGCTTCACCCACATCACCGAGAAGATGCTGCCGAAGAGGATGATGAAGGCCGGGTTGAAGAACTGGGTCTGGCTGGCCGGCATCTCATAGATGCCGAAGATGTTGCGGTCGACGTTGCGGTCGGCAAAGAGGGTGAGCGAGCTCCCCGCCTGTTCGAAGCAGGCCCAGAATACCACGTTGAAGACCATGAGGATCATGAGCACGAGGATTCTGTCCCGGGCCACGCGCCCGCCCTGGAACCCGCTCCGCAGCAGGTTGAAGCAGACGTACACCAGCAGCCCGATGAGGATCCAGAAGAGCAGGTCCTGCCCGAGGATGCTGATCTTCTGGCCGTACTTGATGAGGGCGAACAGCGCGGGGATCGCCAGGATCGACACGACATAGACGAGCATGCCGTACTTCCGGTACACCTCGGGGTTCGGCGGCTCGCCGTGCCCCTCCAGCTTGTCCTGACCCGCCAGGAAAATGGCGATGCCCACCAGCATGCCCACACCAGCCAGCCCGAAGCCCCAGTGGTAGCCGTAGGTCTCGCCGATGGGCGCCACGGCCACGGTGGCCAGGAGCGCACCGATGTTGATGCCCATGTAGAAGATGGTGAAGCCCGAATCCCGCAGGGGGTCGCCGTCCTTGTACAGCTTGCCGACCACCGTGGA
>JAUUZX010000156.1 GCA_030592025.1 bacterium
GACGCCATCTACGTGAAGGACGAGGACTACCGCTTCAGCTTCCTCTACGGCAATTACATCACGCTGACGAGCCTGGGCAAGCGGGGCCTGGCCCGCATCAAGGAGCAGCGCATGTCGCCGCTCTACGTGTCGGTCCACGCCACGGACATCGACGTGCGCACCCGCATGCTGGGGATCAAGCGCCGCATGGACGTCGTGGCCATCCTGAAAGACCTGTGCGACGCCGGCATCGAGATCCACACCCAGGTGGTGCTCTGTCCGGGCTGGAACGATGGACCGATCCTCGAGCAGACCTTCAGGGAACTCCTCGAACTTGCGGCGCCCCTGGGGGATGACGACGACGCCTTCACGCCGGTCAGCCCCCGCGGGCACGGCTGGGACGAGGATAAGGACGCCTCCGCGGCCAGCTCCATCGGCGGCCTGCGCTCCCTGGCCATCGTCCCGGTCGGCCTGAGCGCCCACCGCAAGGGACTCACCAAGCTCGACCCCGTCACTTCGGACATCGCCCACGCAGCTATCGACAGCGTCGCGGCCTGGCAGAAGGAAGCCCGCGAACGGGTGGGTTTCGGCTTCGTCTACCTCAGCGACGAGTTCTACCTCCTGGCGGACCGTCCCTTCCCGGCCACCGACGGCTACGACGGCTTCTGGCAGGTGGACAACGCCATCGGTCTGACCCCTCGCCTGCGGGACACCTGGGCCGAGGAGTTGGCCTGGGCCAAGGCAGAGCGCGACCTGCCCACCGTCCCCCTCACCGTGGTCACCGGTGCACTGGCCGCCCGGGCCTGGCGCCGGGAGTTCACGCCGATCCTCGAAGCCTCCGGCGCCCCGCCGGTGGAGGTCGTGGGGGTGGAGAACACCTACTACGGGCACACGGTCACCGTCGCGGGACTGCTCTCGGGGGGCGATATCCGGCGCGCACTGACCGAGCTCCCACCAACACCGCGGCGCCGTGTCGTGCTGTCACCGCGGGTCCTCAACGCCGACGGTTTGACCCTCGACGGGCTCACCTTCGACGAGGTCACCCGGGACGTGCCCCATCAGGTCGAGGTGGGCGAGGAAGACGGCTTTGTTGCTTTCTGGAGCGGCCTGGATTAGGTTCACGGCCGTAGAGTTCCCCGTCGGAACCCCTTATCTCTCAACAGGCAGGTTATGCTGTGCCCTTGCGCACCGTCGCCATCATCGGACGCCCCAACGTGGGCAAGTCGACGCTCTTCAACCGCATCATCGGTGAGCGGCGCTCCGTCGTGCACGAGACCCCTGGCGTGACCCGCGACCGCATCGCCGAGACCACGGACTGGGGCGGGCACCCTTTCATCCTCCTGGACACCGGCGGCATCATCCCCTTCGGCGAGACCACCGGCGACTTCGACGCCGACGTCACCGAGATCGCCCGCAACTCCATCGACGAGGCCGACCTCGTGGTCTTCATGGTCGACGCCAAGGTGGGGCCCATGGCCTGGGACGAGTCCATCGCCCGGGACCTGCTCCGCAAAGGCAAGCCCGTGGTGCTGGCCTGCAACAAGGTCGAGAAGGACGCTGATCGCGCGACCCTCGCCGAGTTCTACTCCCTGGGCGTGGGGGAGCCCCACAGCATCAGCGCGCTCCACGGCCACGGCATCGGCGACCTGCTCGACGAGATCGTCGCCGGCTTCCCGGTCCACGAGGTCGAACTGCCCTGCGACTGCCGCGTCGCCATCCTGGGCCGGCCCAACGTGGGCAAGTCGTCCCTTCTGAACATCCTCACCGGGCGCCAGGACGCCTTGGTCAGCGAGATCCCCGGCACCACCCGCGACTCGGTCCACACCGACCTCAAATGGCACGGCAACGTCATCCGCCTCATCGACACGGCGGGCCTCAAGCGCAAGTCGCGGGTGAAGGAAGCGGTCGAGGTCTTCTCCAACATGCGCACCCAGAAAGCCCTTGAGCAGTGCGACGTGGCTTTGCTCGTCGTCGACACCGAGGCCGGCCCCGTGAGCCAGGACGCCAAGATCGCCGGGCTCATCCACGACGCGGGCAAGGGCGTCGCCATCTGCTTCAACAAGTGGGACCTGATCAAGAAGGAAACCAACACCCACCTGGCGCACTGGGAGAAATTCTGCGACGAGGTGCCCTTCCTGACCTACGCGCCCTGGTTCACCACCAGCGCCCTCACCGGACAACGCACGGGCCGCATCATGGAGACCGTCTGGGAGATCCACGAGGGCCGCCAGAAGCGCATCAAGACGTCCGAGCTCAATGATTTCCTCGAGGGGGTCATCCGCTACCAGCAGCCCCGGGCCAACAGCGGCGGGCTGGGGAAGATCTACTTCGCGACCCAGGCCGAGTCGTCACCGCCGGTTTTCGTGCTGTCGGTGAACGAGCCACGCTTCTTCGCCCGCAACTACTTGCGTTATCTCAACAACCAGATACGCAAGGAATACGGCTTTACCGGCAGCCGGATTTTTGTGAAACTGAAAAAACACTAGTCTCGCCACGTCCCAACGGAAGCGGACCCCCGCATGCTGCTGATCGTCTTCCTCGTCATCGCCTTCGCGCTGGGCTCCATCCCCTTCAGCTTCATCCTCGGCAAACGGGTCAAGGGCATCGACCTGCGGGAGCATGGCAGCGGCAACCTCGGCTCGACCAACGTCTTCCGCAACCTCGGGCCCTGGTGGGGGAGCCTTTGCCTGTTCCTGGACATGGCCAAGGGCGCGGGAGCGGTCCTGCTCATGACGGCCCTCGTCTCGTCCTGGCCCGAGGGCGAGGCCACACCCTTCCACATCACGCCGGATCTGTTCCGCATCTTCGCGGGCTTCCTGGCCGCCCTGGGCCACACCTTCAGCCCCTTCGTGAGCTTCCACGGGGGCAAGGGCGTGGCCACGACGGCGGGGGCCTTCGCCGTGCTGGCGCCCTGGGCCGTGCTCAGCGCCACGGTCGTGTTCCTGGCGGTGCTGGGCGCGACCCGGATCGTGTCTTTGGCCAGCATCGCGGCGGCGGCCGTCCTGCCCTTTGCGGTCACGTTCTTCGAGTTCCGCTCCGACAGCGTCTCCAGCACCATCATCGTGTTCATCTTCCTCATCTGCGGTTGGGTCATCTTCAAGCACCGGGTGAACATCGCCCGCCTGCGTGACGGGACCGAGACCCGCATCGATTCCGACGGCACGGGGGAGCAGTTGCCCACCGTCGACAAGGAATGACATGAAAGCTGCCATCCTCGGCACCGGCAGTTGGGGCACGTCCTTCGGGCGCCACCTCTGCCACAAGTGGGAACGGGTCGTCCTGTGGGGCATCGACACCGCCCAGGTGGACAGTATCAACCAGACCGGCACCAACCCAGATTTCCTGGGGGGCGTGAACCTCCCGCCGAACCTGCGCGCCACCACGGACCTCGCCGATTGCCTCAAGAACGCCGACGCTATCTTCATGGTCGTGCCCAGCCAGGCCGTGCGCGGCGTCATGAAGCAGATCGTCCAGTGCCCGGACCTGCCCGACGGCGCCCCCATCGTGAACATGGCCAAGGGCTTCGAGGTGGCCACCCTCAAGCGGCTGAGCGTGGTGCTGGAGGAGGAATTGGCGGCAGCGGGACGAGCCGACCGCAATCCGGTCGGGGTGCTGCTCGGCCCGAGCCACGCCGAGGAGGTCGCCCGGGAACTGCCAACCGCCGTCGTGCTGGCCGGCTTGCCCAACGACATCGGAACCCACTGGCAGACCTGGATCTCGGGACCTTTCTTCCGGGTCTACACCAACGACGACCTCATCGGGGTGGAGATCGCCACGGGCTTCAAGAACATCATCGCCTTGGCCGTCGGCATGACCGATGGGCTGGGCACCGGCGACAACACCCGCGGCACCCTCATGACCAGGGGCATGGTGGAGCTCGCCCGCCTGGGCTGCGCCCTGGGCGGCCGCCGGGAGACCTTCGCAGGCCTGGCGGGCATGGGGGACATGATCACCACGTGCATCAGCCGCCACAGCCGCAACCGCAACTTCGGCGAGGCCGTCACCCGGGGCGACGTCGATCCCCAGGCCCTGCTGGCGGACCAGATCCAGGTGGTCGAGGGAGTCTTCATGACCCAGGCTGCCCTCAAGTTGAGCGAGAAGCTGAACATAGAACTTCCTATTACCAAACAGGTTCACGATGTGCTATTCTCCGGAAAACCACCCCGCCAGGCCGTGAGGGAACTCATGGAGCGGGACCTCCGTCCGGAGCTGGAAAGAGATGACGCCTGACTACCCCAGCAAGCTCTACTACGCCATCAGCGAGGTGGCGAAGATCACGAGCGTGAAGGCCCACGTCCTGCGCTACTGGGAGACGGAGTTCCCCACCCTGCGGCCCAAGAAGACCCGCACGGGCAGCCGTCGGTACCGTCCGAAGGACATCGACGAGGTCCTGGCCATCAAGCGCCTCCTTTACGACGAGGGCTTCAAGATCGCGGGCGCCCGGCGCGTGCGGAAGGAGGAGCGCAAGGCGGCCACCCGGCCCGACGCTCCCGCCGTCCCGCAGATAGCCATGGGCTTCAATCAGCTATCCGACGCCGAACGCCTCGATCACGTGAGGCTGGAGCTCAAGGCGGTTCTCGAGATGCTGGAGGGCCTGCCCGGCGCCGAGAAGGTGAAGGTCAAGACGCTGAAGACCAAGAAGGGCAAGGCCTGAGCAGCGGTCGTGATTGGCGCTTGTGGCCTCCCGGACCGCGTATTACATTGTGTCCTCGCTGAGCCCCCAGTCGTTCTTCGGAATCGACGCACGCCTCTGGTCGGGACGTGGCGCAGCCCGGTAGCGCACCTGCATGGGGGGCAGGGGGTCGCGAGTTCGAATCTCGCCGTCCCGACCACATAACTTTAAGAGCAGCAGGGAGTTGGCCGTCAGGTCGGCTCTTTTTTTTGTCCACGAGATCCCTCTGGGCAACACCGGGTCAACAGGCACTTTTTTTTGTCGATTCTGCCTCCATCGCCGCCCGGAGAGCTCACAACTCAGAGCAACGGCCTCGTACCCCTGAGCTAGGATTGCTCCAAATTCCGACGGTCAGTCTCCATCGCGGGGTCTCTTCGACCAGATCCGGTCGTCCTTCAGCAGCTTCGAGTTAATTCAATTGACCGACTACGTTCGGTTTCCCTACTCTCAGGGTATCAAGCCCCACGCCACTTAATACATGATTCTTATCACGGGCATGCACGCTGCGGCCCGAAGCGGAGATCGAGAAGCCCGATTATCCCGACCAATAGACCAGGGGGCACACTTCCATGCGAAGAAGATCTCGGACGAACCCACCATGGCTGCATGTCGCCGCGCTAGGGGTCCTCGCCCTTCTAGCCAGTTCCTGCTCAGATGATCCGACGGGACCGTCGTGTCCCGCCCCATCCGGGTTTCGGGCATGGGAATGGGTGAACCCGTTGCCCCACGGCAACACCCTGCAGGCGGTCTCGTTCGTGGACGACAACGTCGGGACAGCGGTAGGCAGAGGC
>JAUUZX010000480.1 GCA_030592025.1 bacterium
ATCTGGCTGAGCCGTTGACCATCCGGGTCGACGGGCTGGCCGGCCTCGGGGTTCTCGAGAGGAAGAAGCCATGAGTGATGCCCATGACCTGTTGGGATCCCTGCGGGAACGGGCCAAGGAGCTCGGTTGCCTGTACGAGGTGGAGAAGGCCCTGACCTTGACGGGCAAGACGGTGCCCGAGGCGATGGCCGCCGTCATCGAGGCCATCCCGCCGGGCTGGCAGTACCCCGAGATCTGCGAAGCGAAGGTCCGCATCGAGGACGAGGAGTTCACCACCGCGGGTTACGAGGAGTCTCCGTGGTTCGTGCGCGCGCCCATCATGGTGCAGGACGATGTCGTCGGTGAATTGCGTGTCAGCTACGTCGAGTCCCGCCCGCCGGAGGACGACGGCCCGTTCCTCAAGGAGGAGGTGCGGCTCATCCACAGCCTGGCCGACCGCCTCGGGCACTGGGTGCTGTTCCGCAAGCTCCAGAGCATGGGGCGCAAATGGCGCGAGTTGGGCGCGAGCGAGGACGGGACCGGCAGCAGCAATTGGCGTGTGCTCATCGACCTCCTGAAGGAGACCGACGACGCCCTCTTCGTGCGCGTCGCCCGCAAGATGCTCAACCATCTCTGCTCCATCGGCATTGTCGAGGCGCAGGCGATGCTCCGGGAGATCGATGCCGATTGGGATCCCCTCGACTCCATGACCGGTGAGGTCAACGTTCCGGAGCACCGTGTCGAGACCGACCGCTGGTTGTTGGAGACGGGCCGGCCCTTCGACGTGGCGTCCCGGAACCTGGACGGTGCGGAGATCATCAAGCGCGTCCAGAAGTGGGTCCAGGCCGACAAGGCCAGCCAGTTCCTCAAGATCCTGGACAACCCCCGCTCGACGCTGCTCGAGGTGCGTGAGGCGCTGCGTCGATTCCACCAGGTGGTGCCCAACGGCGTGGGGTTGCCCGAGTCAACCCTCAAGAGCGTGCGGGTGGCCCTCAGCCAGCGCATCCTGACGGACCAGCTGGACTTCGTGCAGGCCGCCAAGGACGAGGTCTCGGTCGACTTCTTCCGCGAGATCATGGACCGCATCGTCACAGGCACGGAAAGCCACGGCAAGCTGGGTGGCAAGGCCGCCGGCATGCTGCTGGCGCACCGTGTCCTCACGAACCGGGGGGCGCAGGCTGGCGGGGACGCCGCCACGACGGAACCGTCGGCCGGCCCCCTGGCCGAGGTGCGGATCCCCCTCACCTGGTACATGGCGTCGGATGCCGTGCTCGACTTCATCGCCTACAACGACCTCGAGGACGTCCTCCACCAGAAGTACAAGGCCATCGACGAGGTCCGTCGGGACTACCCCAACATCATCCGGTTGTTCAAGAACTCGACCTGGCCGCCCACCCTGGTCCAGGGCCTGGCCGCCGCCCTCGACGATTTCGCCGGCGTGCCGGTGATCGTCCGCAGCTCCAGCCTGCTCGAGGATCGCGTCGGTTCGGCGTTTTCCGGCAAGTACAAGAGCCTGTTCCTGCCGAACCAGGGGACCAAGCAGGAATGCCTGACCGCGATGCTGGACGCCGTGGCCGAAATCTATGCCTCCATGTTCGGGCCCGATCCCGTCCAGTACCGCCGGGAGCGGGGCGTGCTGGAGTACGACGAGCAGATGGGCATCCTGATCCAGGAGGTCGTGGGGAGCCGCGTTGGGAAGTGGTTCTTCCCCTCGTTCGCCGGCGTCGCCTTCAGCCGCAACGAGTTCCGCTGGTCGCCGCGCATCACCCGTGAGGACGGCCTGGTCCGGCTCGTGCCAGGCATGGGGACGCGGGCCGTCGACCGCACCGGGGACGACTACCCCGTGCTGCTCGTGCCCGGCAAGCCGGAGTTGCGCGTCAACGTCGCCATCGACGAGGTCGTGCGCTACGCGCCCCGCCGGATGGACGTCGTGAATCTCGAGACCAACACCTTCGAGACGGTGGAGATAGCGGATCTGCTCGAGGCTACCAACGGCGAGTACCCGGCATTGACCCAGGTCTTCTGCCGTGTCGAGGAGGGGCGCCTCTCACGGCCGGTCAGCTCGTTCATGGGCAGCGACCACCGGAAGCTCGTGGCCTGCTTCGACGGCCTGCGCAGCAACGTGAAGTTCGTCACCCAGATCCGTGAGACCCTGGCGGTCCTCGAGGAGGTCCTGGACTGCCCCGTGGATGTGGAGTTCGCCCACGACGGCGAGCATCTGTACCTCCTGCAGTGCCGCCCCCAGGGCCAGTCCGACGTGGCGGCGCCGGCGCCCATCCCCCGGGACATCCCCGAATCGGACATCGTGTTCTCGGCCAACCGCTACGTCTCCAACGGGCGGATCGCGGACATCAACCACATCGTCTACGTGGTGCCGGAGAAGTACAGCGAGCTGGGCAGCCGCGAGGCTCTCAAGTCCGTCGGGCGCGTCGTGGGCGAGTTGAACAAGGTGCTGCCCAAGAAGCAGTTCGTCCTCATGGGGCCGGGGCGCTGGGGCAGTCGCGGCGACATCACCCTGGGCGTGAGCGTCACCTACGCCGACATCTGCAACACCGCCATGCTCGTGGAGATAGCCCGGCAGAGCGGCGGGTACGTGCCCGACGTTTCCTTCGGCACGCACTTCTTCCAGGATCTGGTCGAGTC
>JAUUZX010000390.1 GCA_030592025.1 bacterium
GAGCACCCGCGTGCTGCGATCCGGGTCGTAGAGGTCGAGCACGCTGGCCTGGGCGATGGCCGAGGTCGCGCCGCCGCTCATGGGAAAATCGGGGTTGCCGTCGATCTTGATGGGGCGTCCGTCGTAGCTGGTGGCCACGACGCTGTGCACCGTGGGGCCCATCTCGAAGGTGGTGGCGAAGCCCATGGGCGTACCGGGCGCCACACCCTCGGGGCGCTTGACGAAGGGCACGATCTTCTCGACCGGCCAGCGACAACCCGCGAGGGACGTCATGGCGATGGAAGCCGACATGATCTGCAGGAAGCGCCGCCGGGTCATGCCCGAAGGGGCCTCGATGCCGCCGGGGAACTCGTTCTCGAGCTGGAGGCGGAATTCCTCGCTGTCGGCCAGTTCCTGCAGGCTGCGCCAGTAGTTCTGGTCGTGGCCGGGGCCTTGCGTGATCTCGGACATTCGAAACCTTTCCTGGCAGTCCGCCAGCTCGTTAGCGGTGGCAGGTAGCGCAATCCTCGGACGGGGCGATCCCCCGCTCCTCCATGAGGCGTCGTCCCAATTCGGCCGGGTCACCCTCGGGACGCCACTCCATGTCGGTGACGAACTCGGGCGGCCGCAGATGCGGCGCCGGGTCGCGATGGCACTCGAGGCACCAGCCCATGGTCAGGGGCTCGGCCTGCTCGACGATCTCCATGCGATCGACGCGGCCATGGCAACTGACGCACCCCACGCCCGACTGGACATGACCGGCGTGGTTGAAGTAGACGAAATCCGGCAGGTCGTGCACCTGCACCCAGTCCACCGACTCGCCCGTCTCGAAACTCGCCCGGATCGGGGCGAGGAGCTCACTCTGGGTCTTGACCGTCGTGTGGCAGTTCATGCAGGTGGCCGTGGGCGGGATGTTGGCGCGGGCCGTGGTCTCCACCGTCGTGTGGCAGTACCGGCAATCGATATCCATGTCCCCCGCGTGGAGCGCGTGGCTGTAGGGGACGGGCTGCTCGGGGGCGTAACCCATGGCCGACATCTCCGGCGAGAACACACCCGTGATGATGACCACAGCGTAGACCAGACCACCCACCGCCAGCAGGGCCGAGCCCTCGCGCAACAGGTTGGTCCATCGGGGGAATACGAAGCGTTCGGATGGTTGCGCGCCGTCATCGGAATTCGGCGGCGGGGCGTTGTGTTCCGGAGCCAAGCGACTCTCCCCCTTCGACATCATCTTCCAAAGCGGTCCGTTGCCCCGTTAGGGGGGATTCCGACGAACGCGCGTGACCGGGAACTCGGGGCGGATAATAAGGTCGAGCCCGGAAGATGACAACGAAAAACCGGACTTATTCGGCAGTTAATTCGTTTTGACGGTCGACGGTGCGAAAATTCCCAACCCCTGCAGCGGCTTGAAGGACGATCCGCACCCGCAGGCACCCCCCGCGCTCGGGTTGTCGTAGGTGAAACCGCCGCCCATGAGAGCGTCGGAGAAGTCCACCCGCAGGCCGTTCAGGCTCGTGAGCGCGATGCGGTTGCAGACGACGTTCAAATCGTCGTGGGGGAAACTGGCGTCGTCGGCCGCCGGGGTGGCGCCGATCTCGATGGTGTACTTCTGACCCGCGCAACCGCCGGGCTTGAAGCCCAGGCGAACAACGGGCACCGAATTTGTATCTTTAAGCCGCAGTTTGACTTCTGCTACGGCGGCGGGGCTCAGGGTGATCATCGGGACGCTCCCTGCTCAAGGTGATGATTCTGATTGCTATTATCTAAGCCCTCACACGCAGAAAATCAAGACCTGGCATGTCCGCTGATTTGACGGCATCCGCCGGCGCCGATACCTTTGCCCCATGGCGACCCCCAAGCAACCAGTCTTCGAAGGCATGATCCTGGCCGCCGGCCAATCCCGACGCGCCGGAGTCCTCAAGGCCGCGGTCGAGATCCGCGGTGTGCCCTTGGTGCGCCACGCCGTGGCCAGCCTGCAGGTGCGTTGCCGGCGGGTCGTGGTGGTCGTGGGCCACGAGCACGGGCGGATCGAGGAGTTGTTGGCCGGCCTCGAAGGTGTCGTCACCGTGTTCAACCCCCGCTTCGCCGAGGACATGTTCCATTCCGTGCGCTGCGGCGCCGCCGCGGTGACCGCCGACGCCGCCGGCTTCTTCATGCTCCCGGTGGATTGCCCCTTCGTCGCGCCGGACGTCCTCGACACCCTGATCACGGCCTTCGACGCCGCAGAAGGCCGGCACCCCGTCGTCCCGGTGCACGACGGTCGCGGCGGGCACCCGCTCCTGCTGCCCGCGTCCGCCCGTGAGGTGATCATCGCCGCCGCGCCCCCCACCACCTTGCGCGACGTCCAGGCCCGACTCGGCGCGCGCCGGGTCACCGTAACAAGCTCCGCGGTGCTCGCCGATGCCGACACCCCCGAGGATCTGGACCGCCTGGCGCGGGATCACGGTGAGCCCTAACAGCCTGCTAACGGTTGACCGCCCCAATGGCCGGGCGTTATGCTGATCGACACTTTTCTACCCTCGCGACCGTTCGCGACGCGGGGTGGCTGGATGTCGGCGGCCCCTGCGCCGGCATCGTTGCCATGCGCATCACCCGGAGCCGGCCCGGAGGCCACCATGCCCGACATCTTCGAGCACATCGTCCAATTGCGGGCCACAGGCCGCAGCGGTGTCCTGGTGACGGTGGTCGCCAGCAGCGGCCACGTGCCCCTGCCACCTCCGGGCAAGATCCTGGTGGACGCCGACGGGCCCGTCGCGGGCACCGTCGGTGGCGGCGCCCTCGAGGCCCTGGCCATTGAGGAGGCCAAACGGGTCCTGGTCGACGGAGAGTCCCGGCTCAAGGACTACCTGCTCGATGATCCGGACGAGGAGAAGCCCGGCGTCACTGCCGAAGCCACCGGCATGCTGTGCGGCGGCAAGGCCACGCTCTTCTTCGAACTCCTGGCGACCCCACCCCGGGTGTACCTCATCGGCGCGGGCCACGTGGGCCGGGCGGTGGCGCGGTTGCTGCGCCTCGTGAACTACGCGCCCGTGCTGGTGGACTGTCGCTCCGCACAGGAACCCGACCTGATCGCCGGCCCCGACTACACGACGTTGCCCGAACTGCCGGGTCTGGCCGAAGCCTCGGTGGTCATCGCCACCCACGCCCACAGCGGCGACCAGCGCGTGCTCGAGCACCTGCTGGATCTGGGTGTGCGACCGTCCTAC
>JAUUZX010000021.1 GCA_030592025.1 bacterium
AATGCCAAGTGCACGAACACGAAGGGGCCGGTCGAATGACCGGCCCCCTGTTCGTCCCCGAGGCGTTTCAAACGGGGAATTGTTCCAGCAGCAGGGCGTGGAGTCCGGGCCACACGTCCGGTGCAAAGGCGGGCACGGAGGCGGGGTAGTCGCCGCCCGTCTCGCTCAGGAAAGGCAGGGGCTCGACGTTCCCGTTCACGGCCTCCTGGAAAGCGGCCACGAAGGCGGGCACCGAACCGGCGACGTCGATCAGGCGGTCCTCGCCCAGCCGCGTCGCGATGGTGGCGGCCATGCTGTAGCCGAGCTTGTCGAAGGCGATCTCGTGGTTGAGGGCGGTCATGACACCCTTGCCCTCGGCCGCCATGAGCTCCGGGTTGTCCCAGAGGTGGGGCGTCTGCTTGTTCATGATCCTCATCGACCTGATGGCGCCCAACCAGAACCTCTCCGGGACGATGCTCACGTCACGGAACGTGGGGTGGTTGGCGACGAAGTAGACGTTGGAGACGTCCTCGATCCACATGGCGAGGCCCAGGTTGTGCATGAGGCGGAACGACTGGGCGATGGCCGTGGCGCCTTCGGAGATGCGGGGCCGCGGCCCGTCGATGAAGCCCAGGTTGCGGAACAGCATGCCCACCAGTTCCCCGGGCAGGCGTTCCCGGGGGATCGCCGCGAAGTAGCCGGTGTCGATGAACAAATCGCCTTCGTTGAACCGGAATTCGGGCTTCGTGGGCAGGATGTAGAGGTTCAGGTGCGCCGGACGCGCGTCCGCCGGGATCCAGGTCTCGACCAGCGGGAGGATCCTGCAGGCGTCCTCGGCGCGCAACTCCTCAAGGCGTTGGTCGATGAACTCACGATTGTCCCATGACCAGCGGTAGGATTCAGAGTAGGTCTTGCGGGCGGTGTGCTGTTTCTGCCCGCCGGTGTGGCCGGTCTCGGTCCAGAACGCCGACTCGATCCAGTTGCCGATGCGGGGCAGATCGACCTCGACGGGCAGGGTCGCCCGCCAGCGGGCCCAGGCCGGTTCCGAGCCGAGGCCGCCCATCTCGGGGCGGGTGACTTCCTGGCCGTCGACGATGCGCCCGGCCAGGGCGGTGAACGCATGCCAGCCGCTGTCGATGACCGTGACTTCGCAGTCCGGGACGACCTGGGCCGCCTGGGTCGCGGGTGCCTTGCTCTGCGGATTGCTGTCGGCGCAGCCGGCTCCCGCGAGGAGCAGCAGGAACAGCATCGCCACCGGGAATTTGTGATCGACCCCACGCGGAACTATCATACGCCAACGACCTCCAACATCGAATGGGAACCATGCTCAACGTCAACGAAGTATACCCAGCCATCTGCGGCGAGTCACGTTTTAGTGGCCGGCCCTGTACCCTGGTGCGCCTCACGGGCTGCCATCGGCGCTGCGTGTGGTGCGACTCGGCCCACGCTTTCCACGAGGGCACGTCCCGGACCACCGGGGAGGTCCTGGCCGAGGTTGCGGGGCACGGCTTCACCACGGTTCTGGTCACCGGCGGCGAGCCCCTGCTGCAGCGGGAGGTGCTGCCCCTGCTGAGGGGCCTCGTGGCCGACGGCAGGACGGTGCTTCTGGAAACCAGCGGGACGGCACTCCCCTCCAACGCCGCGACCCTGGCGGAGGTTCCGTCCGAAGTGCACCGCATCGTCGACCTCAAGGCCCCGGGCAGTGGTGTCGCGGTGTCGGAACTGGATTGGCCCGGGGTGGCGGGGCTCATGTCCAGGGACGAGTTGAAGATCGTCTGCGCGGACCGCGACGACTACATCTGGGCGCGGGACCTGGTGGGCGGCGGTCGTCTGCCGGCCGGTGTGCCGGTGCTGCTGTCGCCGGTCCACGGGCTGCTCGAGCCCCGGCAACTGGCGGAGTGGATCCTGGCGGACAAGCTCGAGGTGAGGTTCCAGACGCAGCTGCACAAGGAAGTATGGCCCGACCGCGAGCGGGGGGTGTGACCATGGCGACCACACGGGAAGTGGCCATCGTACTCGCGAGCGGCGGTCTGGATTCGGCGGTGTGCCTGGCCGAAGCGGTGCGGAAGCATGATGTGGCCACGCTCCATGTCAACTACGGGCAGCGCACCGAGGGGCGCGAGCTGGCGGCCTTCACGGCGCTGTCGGACCATTACGGGATCGACCGGCGTCTGGTGGTGGACCTGGGGCATCTGCGGGAGATCGGCGGCTCGTCCCTGGTGGACCGGACCCTCGACATGGAGACCGGCCTGCCGGCGGAGGGGGCTTCCGTGCCCTCGACCTACGTGCCGTTCCGCAACGCGAACATCCTGTGCGTCGGGGCTTCCTGGGCCGAGGTTCTGGGCGCGCGCTGGCTGTACATCGGCGCGGTGGAGGAGGACGGCAGCGGCTACCCCGACTGCACCGAGGCCTTCTACGCGGCCTTCGAGGCGACCATCGCCGCCGGCACCCGTCCCGAGACCAGGATCGGGATCCGCACGCCGCTCATCCGTCTGGACAAGGCAGCCATCGTGCGCCGGGGACGGGAACTGGAAGCGCCGCTGCACCTGACCTGGTCCTGCTATCAGGACGAGGACCTGGCTTGCGGCGTCTGCGAGAGTTGCCGCCTGCGCCTGCGGGGGTTCGCCGCCGCCGGGGACGTCGACCCCATTCCCTACCGCTAGTCCTCCACCAGGAAACGGTCGAAGTCGTAACCCTCGTAGGCGTTGCAACGGCTGCAGAGGTGGATGAGGTCGCGACGACCGTCGTCCAGCAGCTCGCGCAGGCAGGCGGCCGCGTGGCTTTCCCAGATCTCGCCGACGGACTGGGTCGTGACGTTGCCGACGACCGCCTTCTCGTGGACGTCCCAGCAGCACAGCGTGGCGTTGCCGTCGGTGTAGAAGAACATCTCGTCGAGAATCTTGAGGCAGGGCTTGAGCACGACGTCCTCGGCCTTCTGTCCCGTCCAGGGCCACTGGTAGAGCTGGGTGATGAGCACCTCGCTGCACCGCGGCTCCCAGTAGGACCGGTACGTCTCGAGCTCGTGGCGATTCTCCGGCACCTCGATCATGCGCAGTTCGGTGAAGACCTTGTCGCGGTACCCTTCCCGGTCCCACAGGTCGAGGAAGGCGGTCGTGCGCTCGAGGACCTTGGCGTAGCTGATGCCCACCCGGCTGGGCTCGTAGGTCTCGGGGCTGAAGCCGTCGATGGAGAAGCGCATGATGTCGACGCCGGCTTCCAGCAGCGCTCGCCCCAATTCCTCGGTCATGAGTTCGCCGTTGGTGTTGAACTCGACCTTGGCCGTGGGGTCGTTCTCCTTGATGTACCGCGTGATCTCGGGCATGCGGCCCGGGTCGCGCACGATCTCGTTCTGGGGGCAGAACGGGCACTTGGCGTTGCACTTGGTGACGGTCTCCAATTGGATGTACTTCGGTCGCGGGGCGTGGGGCAGGCGCCAGCGGGCGCGACCCGATATGGCGGGTCCGGTGCCGGGCGTGGTGGAATCGGCCTGATGGGGTCGCATGGGTTCTCCTAGGGGGTCAGGACGCGGCTGGGTGCGTCCAACAGGGGCTCGATGACGGCCATGCTGCGGGCCGTGGCTCCGCGCTGGTCGAGGACGATCCGGCGGGCCTCCCGGCCCACCCGCGTGCGCTCGGTCTCGTCCGCCAGCAGGTGCGAGGCGTGCTCCAGGGCGGCCACCGGGGTCGTGAGGACCGTGCCGGCGCCGCGGCGGACGAGGGCGCCCGCCTCCTCGGCGTTCCCGATGCGGGGCCCGAACATGACCGGCAGGCTGCAGACCGCGGGTTCCATGGTGTTGTGGACGCCCGTCGTGAAGCTGCCGCCGACGTACGCAAGATGGCCCGAGCGGTAGATTTCCGCCAGCACGCCGATGGAATCCACGAGGATGATCCGGGCCGCGCCGGCGTCGCCACCGTCCATGAGGGCCGACAGACGCAGGTGACCGATGTCGTCGCGGTCCAGGGCGCGCTCCAGGCCGGCCAACCGCGCCGCCGTCGGCTCGTGGGGGGTGAGCACCACCCGCAGGTCGGCGTGGCGTTTCAGGAGTTCGCCCAGCACGGGCAGCCACAATTCCTCGTCCCGTGGCCAGGTGCTGCCCAGGACCAGGATGCGCCCGCCGAACTCCTGCAACCGGGTCTGGGTGGGGCCCGCCTCGGCGGCCTCCCAACGCAGGATGACCTGCTCGACGCGGGTGTCGCCGGTGACCGAGACCGGCGCGCCGACGCCCAGGTCGTGGCTGAAGCGCCGGGCGTCCTCCCCGGTGCAGACACCCAGATGGGCGAAGCGATCGAACACGTCCCGATACAGGCTGCGGAACAGGGGGTGCAGACGCAGGCTGCGCGGCGGAAGTGAGCCGGCCATGAGCACGACGGGCACGCCCAGACGATGGGCGGCGAGCACGTGGTTGGGCCAGCAGTCGAACTTGATGAGCACGAGCAGACGCGGACGCCAGGCCGCCATGAGGCGGTCCATATCCGTCGGCGTGTCGAAGGGCAGGTAGGCGTGGAGATCCCCCGCGGGACGGCGGGCGGCGTAGTCGTGCCCCGACGGCGAGAAGTGGGTGACGGCCACCGGCAGCCGGGGTTGGCTCTCGCGGAGGGCGTCGATGAGGGGGCGGGCCTGTTCGTACTCGCCGACCGAGGCCGCGTGGAACCACACCCCACCCTGCAGGCGCGGCCCCTCGGCCAGCAGTCGAGCCAGCAAACCCCGCCGACCGGCCACGCCCGCCGCCAACTTGGGCGACCAGGGAGCGGCGAGGCCCGCCGCTCCCGCCAGCAGGGGGCTCACGGTGCGGTAGAAGCGCCAGGCGTTGCTGAGGGGGCGTGGGGCACTCACGTCGAGCCTCCGGTGAGCAGGGGGGCGACGGCGTCCCACACCTGGGCGGGGGAAATCTCCGTGAGGCAGGCCAGGTCGTGGCGGTGGCAGGGACGTTTGCCGTTGCGGGAGCAGGGGCGGCAGTCCAGGTCCGTCTCGAGGGCCCGGCTCGATCCATGCCGGGGGAAGTAGCCGAAGGCACGCACCGTGGGGCCGAAGAGCGCGATCACAGGTGTGCCCACGGCTTCGGACAGATGGAGCAGGCCACTGTCGTTGGTCACGACCGCCGCGCAGGCGGCGAGTTGGCGGGCGACCTCGGGCAGGGGCCGGTCGCGGACGATGTCGGCGCCGTGGCGAACCGCCGCCTCGGCCAGGGGGGACCCGGCGTACCAGGTCTCCTCCCGGGGGCCGAGAAAGACGCGCGCAGTGCCGCCATTCTCGCCGTGCAGATCCAGGAGGTCGGCAAAATGGGCGGCCGGCCACCGCTTCGTGGCCCACTGGGCGCCGGGGGCGAGGCCGAGGACCGGCCCCGGCGCGGACACCGGTCGCAGATGGATGAACGGAGGTTGGTCCGAAAGGATCTCCGCGGAATGGGCATCCCCGGCCAGGGCCGGCAGGAGTTCGTCGAAGCGATCGCCCATGGTGCGGGCGAGGCGCTCACCCGGGGCGCCGCCGGCCAGCAGGCGCAGGCGGTCCGCGGTGTCCTTGGCCAGGCGGGCCGTCGGTCGTCGTCCCAGCAAGGCCAGCAGGACGTGGGCCCGCAGGACGCCATGAGCATCTACGATGGTGTCCCAGCGACGACGGCGCAGGATCCGGGCGAGGGCGACGAGACCGCCCAGGCTCCCGTCCTCCAGGGCGAGGACCTCGTCGACACCCCGGGCCGCGCCCAGCAGGGGCGCAAAGGCGACCTTGGTCACCAGGGTGACGCGCCGCCCCTCGGCCCCTGCCGCCGTGCCGGCACGGCCGAGGGTGTGGGCCAGGAGGCAGAGATCGCCGAGGGCGCCGAAGCGGATGACCAGGACGTTGCGCATGATGCCTTTCCGTGGCGAGGCGAAGGTTGACACCCGATCATCCTCCATCGGGGCCGAGGAACAAGGGGTTTTTGCCGAGCCGATGCGGGTACGCCCGAGGCGCGCCTTGCGGGGCGGCGGCGTGGGCAGTAACATCGGCTTCGCCGGTCGGGGTGTGCCCGGTCGTGCGGGCCGGGAGAGAGGATCCCCTTGGAGCTGCTGCTGTTGCTTGCCCTGCTGGGTCTGTCGGCATTGTTCTCCGGGCTCGAGACGGCCTACTTCGCCCTGGGCGCCGCCGAGCTCGCCCGGCTCGAGGCCGCAGGCGGCGCGGGGCGACGCGTCGTTGCCCTCATGGGCCGTTCCCATGACCTGCTCTCGGCCCTCCTCGTGGGCAACCTCATCGTCAACACCGCGGCCAGCGTCGTGGCGACGAGCCTCTGCATTGCCTGGTTCGGCCCCCGGGGGCTGGCCGTGGCCGTGCCGGCGGTCACCCTGGCGCTGTTGCTCTTCGGCGAGATCACGCCCAAGATGGTCGCCCTCCGTTTCCGGCGCCAGGTAGCCCTGTTCGGACGCGCACCCCTGAGCCTGTGGTTGGCGGTCAACGCCCCGGCGTTGGGGGTCCTGGGCCGCATCGTTGCGGGCGTGCTGCGCCTGGTCCCCTTCGAGGCCACCGGCAACCGCGCGTGGACCCCTGACGAACTCGAGGCGGCCTGCGACCTGGCGGTGGCCGACGGCACCCTCTCCGAGACGGAGGGGCGCTCCCTGGCCCGGTTGCTGCGCCTGGAGGACCTGGATGTGGGGGCCGTCATGACCCCCCGCACCGAGGTCGTGGCCGTGCGTGCGAACGACCGTCTCGACCAGGTGCTGGCCGTGGCCCAGCGGGCGGGTTTCAACCGCTACCCCGTCCTGCCCGTCGAGGGTGACCGCCCCGAGGGGTTCATCCACCTCAAGGATTTGCTGGGCCCCGACGGCCGGATCATGTCCGCGTCCCCCGCGGAGGTCCGGCGCCCGCTGATGTTTGTCCCCGAGAGCAAGGGGGTCGCGTCCCTGCTGGCAGAGATGCGCGCCGGTGGGGCTCACTTGGCCGCCGTGGTGGACGAGCACGGGGATTTCACCGGTATCGTGACCATGGCGGACTGCCTGCAGGCCCTCGTGGGCCGGGTCGCCCGCGCGGCGGGGCGGGACACCGATCTCGTGCCCCTGGGCGAGGGGCGCTGGGTGATCGGCGGCCGCACGAGCCTGCGCGAACTGGAGGAGACAACGGGCCTGCGCCTGCCTGCGGGGACCGACTACAACACCGTGGCCGGCTTCCTCATGGCGCAGCTCGGACGCATACTGCACCCCGGCGACCGCGTCACCCTGACGATGGCGCGCCTGACGGTGCTCGAGATGACCGAGCACCGGGTCGACCGGATCCAGATCACGCTCCTGGACACGGGCCACGGGGCCGACAGCCGGGAGGAAACGTCGTGAGCGGCGCCGTCCTGGGCTGGGACGTGACCATGGCCGTGTTCCTGGTCGCCCTGGCGGGCTCGGCCTTCTTCTCGGGCTGCGAGACCGGGTACATGAGCGTCAGCCGGGCGCGCCTGCACCGCACCGGGGCCCTGGCCGGGAGGCGGGGGCGATTGCTCGACCGCCAACTGGGGCGCATCGAGGACTCGATCCTCACCTGCCTCATCGGCACGAACCTGTTCAACGTGCTGGGCAGCGCCATCGTGACCTACGCCCTGACGTCCCGCTACGGGCAACGGGGCGGATGGTTAGCCGTGCTCGTGGTGGCCTCGGTGGTCATCCTGTTTGGGGAGATCCTGCCCAAGGTGCTCTACCGGGAGCATCCCGAACGGTTCATGCTCGCCTCGGTCCCCGCGGCGACCGGGGCCATGACGGTGCTGACCCCCGTGCGCTGGCTTCTGCGGGGATACACCTGGCTGCTGGGTCAGGTGCTGCCCGCTACCGAGACACGGAGCCGTCTTGATCGTCGCAACCTGGCCGCGCTGCTCATGACCAACACCGTCCCGGCGGGGGACGACCGACGCTTCGCCGGGATGCTCGACCGCTTCGTGCACCTGGCCGGCGAGCAGGCCGGGCATCTGGCGCGACCGCTGGAGGACGTGGTCGGGGTGGACGCCGGCGCCTCGGTGCGCGAATGTCTGGAGATCGCGGCCCGGTCGGGCCATAGTCGCCTGCCCGTCCTGCGGGAAGACGGCGTCGACGCCTACGTGCTCGTGCGGGACCTGCTCATGCTGGCCCCGCAGGAGCAGACGGGTGGGCTGCCGCGGCGTTTGCTGCGCCCGTTGCTGCTGGTGGACGGCCGGCTGTCGCCCTACGAACTCTTCGAGGAGTTGCGCAGCCAGGGGCGGCAACTCGCCCTCGTCGGCGACCCCAACGGGAACCCGCGGGGCCTGATCACATTGGAAGACCTCATCGAGGTGGTGGTCGGCGCCATCGCCGACGAATTCGACCCGCCCGAAGCCCAGGGCAAGGGAAAGGACGTACCGGACCATGACTGACCCGAACATCGACAAGCACGACCAGGTGCTGGCCGGCCTCTTCTTCAACCTGCAGGCCATGGCCATGCAGCAGCTCGGGAAGATCCAGGACCCCCGCACGGGCGAGGTGGCCCTGGACCTGGAGGGCGCGCGCCACACCATCGACATCCTCGACATGCTCAAGCACAAGTGCCGCGTGGATACACCGGATGAACTGCTGCGAATGATGGACCAGACGGTCATGGACCTGCAGCTCAACTTCATGGACGAGATGAAGAAGGGCGCCCCGTCCGCGGACGACGCCGACGGGGCGGAAGCGAGTGACGCCCCGTCCGGTGACCAGGAACCTGCCGACGACGAGGTCACCCGGGAAGAGTCCGCCGGCAGCGGGGACGAAACCTGACATGGTCCGCACCCTCCTGGCCCTCCTGCTGCTGACCGGTGCCCCGGCCGCCCTGGCCGAGGTCACGGACCCGGTGCGTCCGGTGGCGCCCGCCGATCCCGTGGCCACCGACCTGCCCCGGAATCAGGACTCCCTGCGCCTGACCCGCCTCACCGCCGGGGTCATGGCGCCGGACGGTCTGCTCACGGTGGGCCTCGCGTGGCGCACCTGGAGCACGGTCGAACTGGTGGGCGAGGGGGAGCACACCTTCCTCGAGCAGATCAACCTGAAGGAGTACGCCCTGCTGCTGGAGGCGACGCCCCTGCCCTGGCTCCAGGTGGAGGCGGAGGTGCCCTGGCGCTCCTGGGCCGACGGCAAGGATTGGATCCCCGACTCGGGGTCGGGCCTGGCCGACGGGCGTTGGCAGGTGGCGGTCGGTCGCGCCCTGTGGCCCGGCCGGTTCCACGCCATTGTTTTCGGCGGCGGCAATCTGCCCCTGGGTGACGAGGGCGAGGGTTTCGGCGAGGGCGTGTTCTCGCCACGGGTCGGTGGGGCCGCCACCTTCCGCATCTGGACGGACCGGCAGGCGCCGGAGCTGCGTCTGCACCTGAACCTGGCCCACACCTGGAATCGCAACGAGGACGCCGGCCACGGCATGGGGCGCGAACTGTACCAGCCCTGGTCACCCCGCTACCAGAGCGCGGTCGCCGCGGGAGGCGCCTCGCGCAACGATGCCTGGACCTGGGGGGGCGCCCTCGAGTTCCGCAAGGGGACGTCGGCCCTGTGGGTCGAGTTCGCCCAGGACCAATTTCCGGGCAACGAGACGGTGGCGTCGGCGGAGAATCTGCGCACCGTCGGCGCCGGCCTGCGCTGGGGGGTGATCGAGGGCTGGGCCCTGGAGGGTGACTACCTGGTGAGCCTGGCCAACGACGACGAGGGCACCGACTGGTGGCCCGCCTACCCGGACTGGCTCATGGGCGTGGCCGT
>JAUUZX010000151.1 GCA_030592025.1 bacterium
TCATGCTCGACGACCCCCTGCCCGACTATCCTCCCAGCAGCGCCTGGCTGCGGCACGGGCTGGTCGCCGCCGCCGCCCTCGACGCGCTGGACGCCAACGAGGCCACGGACCCCCAGCGGTTCTGGCAGATCCTCGTCGACATGAAGACGCGGGCGACCATGCCCGGCGCGACGGACCACGAGCAGGTGCTGGCGGCCACGGCCCTCGGGCACCTGGGCCGCTTCCACGACGACCCTTCCCTGCGCAGCGCGCTGCGCGGTTTCGGTCCCGGACCGTGGCGCAGTGATCTGCATCTGGCGGCCCTTGGCTGCGTGCAGGAGATGCTGGCCACACCGGACTCCACCTGGGTGGTCGGCGAACTGGCCCAATCCGAGACGCGGGAGTTCGTGCAGGCCTCCTTCGACGACCTCGACGTCAGGATCCGCCAGGCCGCCCGGGAGTGCGCCGAGGCCACGGGCCTCCTGCCCGACGAACTCATCCCCACCGGGGCGAGCCTCCGGGCCACGATGCCGGCGGTCCGGCGGGACCCGGCGCAGCCTCCGGTTTCCACGCCCTTCGCCGCGGCCCGGGTACGTTGCACCACCGGGCGGGGCGATTTCGTCATCACCCTCGACGGCAAGGTCGCCCCCAACACCAGCGCCATGTTCCTGGATCTCGTCGCCGACGGGTTCTACGACGGCCTGACCTTCCACCGCATCGTGCCCGACTTCGTGGTCCAGGGCGGCGACCCCACGGGCACGGGTTGGGGTGGCCCCGGCTACACCATCCGCAGCGAGTGGAGCAGCCTCCCCTACCGTCGCGGCATGGTGGGCATCGCCCACAGCGGCAAGGACACCGGCGGTTGCCAGTTCTTCGTCACCCTCAGCGAGCAGCCCCATCTCATGGGCCGCTACACGATCTTCGGCGAGGTCACCAGCGGCATGGACGTGCTCGACGCCATGCAGCCCGGCGACACCTTCAGCCTGGCCGTCGAGCCCTGAACGACACCGGCCCCGGCTCCACGAGGGAACCGGGGCCGGCTCTTGCCTGCAGTGTCCGTCAGGACCTCAACATGCGGATCATCGAGGCCCAGGTGGGCGACGCGCCGTGCATGAGGATCCCCAGCCGGAACAACTTGCCCGCCCCCCGGGAAGCCAGCCAGATGGACACGACCATGAGCGTCCAGGACAGGCCGATCTGCCACAGCGGGGGCGTCTCCACGCACACACGCATGAACATGAGCACGGGAGCGAAGAGCGGCACCAGGCTGAGCGCCACCACGAGGGTGGAGTCCGGTGAACGCATCACGAGGGACAGCAGCATCATGGGGATGACCAGCCCCATGAGCAGCGGCGTATGGAACTGCTGGCTGTCCTGAACGCTGTTACAGAGAGCCCCCACCCCTGCGTAGAGGGTCGCGTAGAGGAAGAATCCCAGCAGGAAGAACATGACGAACGAGACGAGGATCACCGGCGTGAAGAAGGCCACGTCCAGGCTGAATTCGCCCACGCTGACGCCTCGCTGGGACAGGGCGAAGAAAGCTATGGTCCAGATGCCGAACTGGGTCAGGCCCGACAGGCCGATGCCCATCACCTTGCCCAGCATGAGATGGCCCGGCGAGACGCTGGACAGCATGACCTCCGCCATGCGGCTGTTCTTCTCCTCGATGACGGCGGTCAGGGTGTGGCTGCCGTACATGATGACCATCATGTAGATGATCAGGATGAGGGTGAAGGCCATGGCGAAGGACACGCCCTCGTTCTGCTCCTCCTCGCCGCCCTCGGCGGTCACCGAGATGGAGGTCCAGTCCGATCCGGCCGCCAGGTAGGTGTACAGGGACTCGGCCACGTCGGCGTGGGTGAAACGCGCTTCCCGCAGTACCCGGTCCAGGGCCGGTTCCAGCACCTCCTCCCGCAGCACGATGGAGCTCACCGACTTGTTGTAGAAGGTGACGGCCCGCGACTCCAGGAAATCCTCCGCGACGACGAAACCACTGTGGATCCTCCCGTCCAGGATGCGGTCCTTGATCTCCTGCACCTCACCGCCCCCCGCCCCGGTGGCGAGGTCCTCGAGGGTGACGCTCGTGTTCCCACGGTCGATGATCGCTTCGCGCAGGGGCTCCAGCACGGTCCCCGAAAAATCGACGATGCCGACGGTGCGCTCGTCGTCGCCACCGCTGTTGGCCATGAGCAGGGGCAGCACGATGAACAGGGACATGAGCGCCGGGCCGAGCAGCGTCCCGATGACGAAGCTCTTGGACCGCACGCGCTCCAGGTACTCCTTGCGGATGATCGTCAGCACCTTGCTCATGCCGCCACCTCCCCGCGCCGCCGCGCCACCGCTTCCAGGAAAATCTCGCTCAGGCTCGGCCGGTTGGCCGAGAACAGCGCCAGGGGACCGGCCGCCATGAGGGGCGCCAGCAGACTCGTCGGATCGACGCCCTCGGCCAGCATCAGGTGCCACACGCCCTCGGTCTTCTCGCGACGGGTGACGCCCTCCAGGTCGGCGGGCGGCTCGCGGTCATCGGACCAGGCCACGCGTACCGCTTGCACCGGGAAGGCCGCCCGCACCTGGTCGAGAGGGCCGTCGATGATGATCCTGCCCCCGTCGATCAGGCAGATGGCGTCGCAGATCTTCTCGGCCTCGGCCAGCATGTGGGTGGAGAAGAGGATGGTCGTGCCCTTCTCCTTCTCCTCGAGGATCAGGCCACGCAGCATTTCGATGTTCAGGGGGTCGAGCCCGCTGAAGACCTCGTCGAGGATGACCACGTCCGGCCCGAAGATGAAGGTCGCCGCGAACTGGATCTTCTGCTGCATGCCCTTGCTGAGGGTGTCGACCTTCTTGTCCCGGTAGTCGGCCAGCCCCAACCGTTCGAGCCATTTTCCGGCCCGCTCCATGGACTCGCGGCGGGGCAGACCCTTGAGCTGGGCCAGGTACGCCAACTGCTCCACGCACTTCATCTTGCGGTAGAGCCCTCGTTCTTCGGGCAGGTAGCCGATGTGATCGCGGAGATGGCCGCCGAGGGGCAGCCCGGCCAGGAGGATTTCGCCGCTGTCGGGCAGGATGATGTTCATGATGGCGCGGATGGTCGTCGTCTTGCCCGCGCCGTTGGGGCCGAGGAAACCGTAGATGCTCCCCCGCGGTATGGAAAGGTCCACATCAGCCACGGCCTGGGTCTCCCCGTAGGCCTTGTTGACCCCCCTCAGCGAGAGGACGGTTTCACCCACCGGGGGCAGTTCGAGGGTTCGTGCGGTCATGGTTCCTCCAGGGGACATGTTGCCGGCCATCGCGGGACGGCGGGAGTATGGGGTGCCGGCGTGCGCAAATCAACCTGCGGTCGCGCCCCACAGGCCGCTCTTGCTCCCTAACCACGATACTGATAGAATTATTCACCTTATCATGACCGTGCAGGTGCACGAATCCGACACGTTTCGCCCAACGGGAGTATTCCGACCATGATCGCGCCGACCCTCCGGACCAAACGCATCCTCGTCGTCGAGGACGATCGGGAACTTATCGAACTGCTCACCCTCCACCTGGGTTCCGAGGGCTTCGTGGTGGCGGCGGCCGCCGACGGCGAGGCAGGCCTGCAGGCCTTCATGTCGGGCCAGTACGCCCTCGTCATCCTCGACTGGATGCTCCCGACCACATCGGGCATCGACGTCCTGCGTGCCCTGCGCGCCATCGACGCCCGGACCCCCGTCCTCATGCTCACCGCCCGCTCCGAGGAGGCCGACAAGGTCCTCGGGCTGGAGCTCGGCTGCGACGACTACCTCACCAAGCCCTTCGGCGTGCGCGAACTGACCGCGCGGGTGAAGGGTCTGCTGCGTCGGGTCGAGCGGGCGGCGGAGATCGCCCGCATCGAGGCCGGCGACCAGATCCTCGACCTGGGCACCCTCACCCTGGACCATGGCAAGCGCCGGGTCACCGTGCGCGGCGAGGATGTCCAGCTCACGGTGAAGGAATACGACCTCCTGCACACCCTCGCCTCGAAGCCGGGCCGGACCTTCAGCCGCCGCCAACTCCTGGACAGCATCTGGGACCGTGACGCCGACGTGTTCGAGCACACGGTAAACTCCCACGTGAACCGGCTGCGCAACAAGGTCGAGATCGACCCCAACCAGCCCCGGTTCATCCTCACCGTGTGGGGTGTGGGCTACCGGTTCACCGAGGACTTCGGCGAGGACGGCGCCTAGATGGCCCCCGGTTTCTTTCTGCGCACGGCGCGCAAGCTGCATGTCCGCCTGACGGTCATGTTCCTGGCCCTCCTGGCCGTGAGCATCGGGGCCTACCTGTTCTGGGTCGAGGCCACCCTGTTCGACGTCTACGACGACGACGCCGAACGGGCCTGGTACGAGGAATTCGCCGAAGCGGAGATCGACAGCCTGACCGAACTGCTCTCCCCCTCCTGGCAGAAACCGGCCACCATCGACACCGTCCTGGGCGACTACCATCGGCATGTCGTGGACTTCGACGCCGAGATCATCGTCTTCGACGCGGCCGGTCGCTACCTCGCGTCCTGCCAACCCGGCTCCCTGGCCGTGGCCGTGCCCACGGTCGATCCCGAACTCCTGGCGGACATGTCCGACGGCGAGTGGGACTTCAGCTCCTACCCGGACCCACGCAATGTCGATCTGTACGTGAACCGCATCTTCAAGGTCGAGCGGCTGGGTGACACGCCGGACGACCCCGCCGCCTACCTCGTGGCCACCTTCGAACCGGTCACGATCCGACCGGGCGAAGCCAAGAGCGACGAGCGCACCATGCTGCTCATGGCGCTGGCCCTGCTCCTGGTGTACGCCACCGGTTCGTCCCTCATCATCATGGCCTGGACCAGCCGCCGCATCTCGCGTCTATCACGGGGGGTGGCCGCCTTCACCGCGGGCGACATGGACATCCGCGTCCCCGACAACTCGACGGACGAGATCGGGTTCCTCGGCAAGGATATCAACGCCATGGCCGCCCGCATCGAGACCATGGTCGAGGAACTCCAGCGCAAGGAGAAGTTCCAGCGCGAACTGGTGGCCAACGTCAGCCACGATCTGCGCACGCCCCTCACGGCGCTGCGGGGCTACGTCGAGAGCCTGAACATGCGCGAGGACGAGTTGACCGCGGAGGACCGCCGCCGCTACCTGGACATCATCACCGCCAAACTCGGCCATTTGAACGAACTCGTCGAGCACACCCTCGTGCTGTCCCGCATCGACTCGGGGCAGGCGGCCTTCCGCTTCGAGGACTTCGCCGTCGGCGAACTGGCCGGCTCGGTCTGCCAGCACTGCGAGCCCCTGGCGTCCCAGCACGGGGTAACCCTCTCCATCGACCTGGAGCCCCGCCTGCCCTACGCCCACGCCGACCCCCTGCAGATGTCGCGGGTGCTGCAGAATCTGGTGGAGAACGGGATCAAGTTCACGCCCGCCGGTGGTGGCGTGCGCATTGCGGCTCGGCGCGGCGAGAACGGGATCCGCGTCAGCGTGAGCGACGATGGCGCGGGCA
>JAUUZX010000282.1 GCA_030592025.1 bacterium
ACGCCAACGCCGCCTTCAAGCGCCTGCAGTCGGACCTTGCCACGGACGACTGGGCCCACGTGTCCAACGATTTCAACATCAACGACACGACCCGGGAGAACGACGGCATCCTGGGGTGGGTCAACGAGGGCTCCTACGTGCCGTTCATCGAGAATTCGACTGATTTCACCAAGGCTGCCTGGGGTCTGAGCGCCGGCATCAACCTGCCGATCCAGGTGGGTTCCCACTGGCACGTGGTCGAGTTGGTCGACCGTCAGGATGATCGTCCCATGACCTATCAGGAGGCCCGCGGCACGGTGGGCGAGCACATGAAGGCCAGCTTCCAGGACCAGTTGACGTCCACCTGGTTGCGGGAAGCTGCCGAGAAGACGCCGGTGGAGTACATCGGCCGCTTCGCTCCCGGCGGTGGCCTGGATGTCGAGCAGATCTTCGCCCGCGCCATGGCGATCCCCGCTCCCCACCAGCGGTTCGACCTCTTCACGCTGATCATCAACGACTTCCCGGACAGCGACCGCGCGGATGACGCCCTGTTCTGGAAGGCCATGGCCGCCATCGACGCCTGGGGTGACCGGGTGATCGCCATCAACAACCTGGCGCTGCTGGTCGAGCGCTACCCGGACAGCGAATTCGTTGAAGATGCGCGCTACATCATCGACAATGCGAACGACCCGAAGGTTTGGAATCCGATCGGCTCCAGCACGCCGTAGCGTGGGTGGGGCGACGAGGCAGGAGGGTGAACATGAGGACACGTAACACGATGATCCTGACGCTGGTGGTGGCCGTTGTGCTGGTGGCCGGCGGTGCGCAAGGGGCGCCCGCGGACAGTGTGCGGGTGGACATGAGCTTCGGGGCGGACATGGACCGGGAAGCGCGGGAGCTTGTCGGGGTGGCCACGACCTTCGCGCCCGACGTGGAACGGATCTGGTGCCTCACCCGCATCGAGGGGCTGACGGGACCGACCAGCGTCACCCACGCCTGGTACCCTGAGGGCCAGACCATGGCCCGGGTGGACCTGCCGGTGAACGGATCCCACTGGCGCACCTGGTCGTCCAAGCTGCTGCTGCCGGCGTGGACGGGCACCTGGGAAGTCAAGGTGCTCGACGCCGACGGCACGGTTCTGCACACGGGGTCTTTCGAGATCCGCTAGGAACGGACATCGCTAGGAGGGCGGACATGAGGCGCAGGCACGGAGCGTGGCCGGGGGTTTCGGCGGTGGTGCTCATCACCGCCGTGGTGGCGGTGGTCGCCGGTTGCGGATCGACCGGCGGGAAGGATCCCGGGGAACGCCTGCTGGGTTCGAACCTCGACCAGGCGCGGCGTCTGTACGCCCAACTCCAGCGCGAGCACTCCCTCGAACAGGACCGCCACCCACTGGCTCTCGTTCACAGCCTGCTGGACCACTACCCGGATTTCTCGCGCAACGACGAGGTGCTCACCCTCGGCATCGACTCCGCCAAGCGCCTCGATGATGTGGACGAGGCCCTCAGCCTGACCGACGAGCTGCTGGTCATTTTCCCCGACAGCCCCCTGGTCGACCCCAACCTGCTGCAGGGGGCGGAAATGGCCCTGGGCGCCGGTGACACCCTGCGCGCCTGCGGCTTCCTGATCCGCTACGACGAACGCAATCCCCGCCCCGGGGCCGACCCGGTGCAGCCGCCCCGCGGGGCGTCCCTGCTCGACACCCTGGACGCCGACGCCCTCAAAACACTCATGTCCCGCCACGCCGGCAGTTCTCTCTGGCCCTACCTGGGCTACGACCGCACCCGGGCTCTGCTTCTGCAGGGGACCTTCCCGGCGGCAGAGGAGCAGGTCGTCACCCTGGAGGCAGCGGCGCCGGAGTCGTCCTGGACCCTGGAGGCGCGGCGTCTGTTGTCGGTCCCCATGTCCCAGGTGCGGCGGCCCCGCGTCGGGCAGGTCGGTGAGGTCCGGAACGAGAGTCTCGGCGTGCTGGCGCCCCTCACGGGACGGTACGCCGTTCTGGGCAACGCGTTGGTGGACGCGGCCCTCTTCGCCGTCGAGGCGGCCAACGAGGAGACGGGGCGCACGTTCGTGCTGCAGGTGGAGGACACGGCGGGCGATCCCGTCGTCGCAGCCCTGGCGGCCCGGCGCCTGTGCGGTGAGGGCGGCAGCGTCGCGTTGCTGGGGGCCATGCTGAGCTCGACCACGACGGCCGCGGCCATCGTCGCCGACCAGTACGGGGCCCCCCTGGTCTCGCCCACCGCCACCAACGACCGCGTGTGGGAGTTGGGCGAGGGCGTGTTCCAGACCAACCTCACGTCCGTCTACGAGATCCGCCTGCTGGCCGAGTTGCTCGTGCCGGTGCTCCTGAAGGAGCGCTTCGCGATCCTCCGCCCGGACACGCCCGAGGGTCAGCGCCAGGCCGAGGTGTTCCGGTCCGAGGTCGAGTCCCTGGGTGGCGAGGTGGTGGTGGAGGCGACGTTCCCCGCCCGGTCCACGGATTTCCGCGAGGCCATCTTCACCGTACGCCGTGCGCGGCCCGAAGTGATATTCGTGCCGATGTCCGTCGATCAGATGGCCCTCGTCGGTCCCCAGCTCGATTTCCACCGCTGCGGTTCCCTCGTGGTGGGGTTGAGCGGCTTCAACAACCCGCGCCTCCTGGAGCGGGCGGGCACGGTCCTCGAGGGGCTGGTGTTCCCCGACGATCTGGCGCTCTTCCCCGCGAGCTGGACGGCGGAGTTCAACGAGGTGTGGAAGTCCGACGATCATCCGGGCGAGGCCACGACCCTTGCGCTGAAATCCTACCAGACGACACGCATGGTGTTGGACACGATCCACGCCAGTGGCGCCGAGGGGCGCGGCCAGTTGACGAGCGCGCTGACGCGACGTCTGGCCAGCCGTGACGTGGATGCCCACGGCCCGGACGCCTTCGCGCGCACGGTGCGCATCGTGCGGGGGGGCGAGATCACGTTCTTCCCTGCCGGGGAGTTCACCGAGAGTTGGGAGATGGTGGAGGGTGCGCTCGCCGATTCCCTCGCCGTCGGGTGGTCCGACACCACGGCGATCCCGCTCACGGATTGAAGTAGGGGCTCCGGAAGTTCCAGGTCATCTCGATCCAGCGTCCGACGCCCGGATCCACCCGCCAACCGAAGACCCATTTCGACAGCGCGTCGAGCACGGCGTCGCTGAAGGCGGCGCTGCCGGTCGAGCTGAGGATCATGCTCTCCATCACGCTGCCGTCGGGCCCCACGAAGATCGCCGCGCGTACCACGATCACCGGTGTGCGCCGTTCCGCCTCCGCCACCCTCACCGGGTACTCGGGCCGTTCCAGCACGAGGATGAACCAGTCCGGATTGGACTGGCGCGGCAGGGAGAACTGCACCTGATCAATCTCGGCGGTCTCCACATCGGTGACCATCTCCGATGGGTCGTTCTCCCGGCGTTTGTCTGCGGGGTTCGGCTTGCGCACGGTCTCGGTGGCGTCGGGGTCGTTGTCGTCCTCCTCGATCTCGACCTCGGCGGGGGGTGGTGGTTTGCGGAGACTGCGGGGGATCTGGTGGACGGCATCCTGGCCTTCGGTGATGGAGATCTCCGGCATGATCTTGATCTCGCCGGGGGCTCCGTAGTACTCGAAGCGCCGCTTGACCGATTCCTGGTCGGGCCCCAGGAGGATGAGCAGGGCAAAAAAGGCCACCGCCACCGCGGCGGCGATGGCGAGGCGGCGGGCGCCACCGCGGCGGAACGCCATCTGGGCGCGGGTCGTGAAGTTACGGTCGGGATCAGCCGTTGCCATGCTCGCTCATTCCTCCGGACCGTCGGCTGTCCAGAGCAGTTGGTGGGCGAAGCCTTCCGGTGACGGTCCTACTCGCCACACGTGCCAGCGTCCGCCGTCATGCCATTCCAATATGTGAACGTGATCTCCTACGGGCAGCCCAGGGTCGTGCCATGAAGGTATCGAGTCTGCACGAGCGACGCCAGCGCCATGGGGGGCGTACCAGGCCAGG
>JAUUZX010000207.1 GCA_030592025.1 bacterium
CGGACCAGGTGCCCCAGGTGGCCGGACTCGAGGTGGCGGCGGCCTACGCCCCGGCCCGTGAGTTGGCCGGCGACTTCTACGACTATCTCCATTACCAGGACGGCTGCACGGGCTTCGCCGTGGGGGACGTGGCGGGCAAGGCCACGGGCGCAGCCCTCTACGCGGCCATGGCGGTGGGGCTCCTGCGCGGGCACGCCATGGAACATCCCTACTCGCCGGCCGAGATGCTGAACCATCTCAACGAGCACCTGGGGAGGGTCAGGGCCGAGAACCGTTTCCTGGCCCTGGCGATGGCGGTCTACAACCCGGCCACCCGCGAGTTGGTGCTCGGCGGCGCCGCCTTCCCCTGGCCCCGTCTCGTGCGCTGCGGCAACCTGCACACCATCGAGGCCCCGGGTCTGCCCCTGGGACTGTTCGACGACATCACCTACGACGAGGTGCGCCTGGTGATGCGCAAGGGCGACGTGCTCGTCATCACGTCGGACGGCCTGGAGGACTGCCTCATCGAGCAGGGCGAAGGACTGGGTGAGCGGGACCTGGACCGGTGGGTGAGCCAGCTCGCGTGTCGCTCGGCCCGGGACATCGCCGACGAGCTCATCCGGATCACCGACCCCCTGGCCGAGTCCGGCGACCGGCCCGCCGACGACCGGACGGTGCTGGTGCTCAAGGGCGTCTAGGCGGTGCTATTGTTCGAACCGGACGCCGGGGAAATGCTGTATCATGGAACCATCGAGTACCGGCTTCCCGGACCGGAGGTGGTTCTTGTCCGAGCGTGTGGACCCGCGTGCCGCCAAGGCGCGGCCGGAGTGGAAGCGTGACGCAGCCTACCAGGGCCTGCTGCGCCACGCGTTGTCGCGCCTGGTCTTCCTGTACTTCATCCCCCTTTTGCTGCTGACCGCTTTCTTCCACTTCCAGCATCATCTCGTCCTGCGTGACATCGAGGCCCGCCACCAGCGGACCCTCACCGAGCACCAGACCGCCATGCTCGATATCTTCCTGGGCGACCGTCTGCTCAACCTGGCCGGCTTGGCGGACTACCCGTCCCGGCTGCTGGAACCCGATGCCGGCGAACTCGCGATCTGGTTGGAAGAATTGAAAGCGACCAGCAACGCCTTCGTGGACCTGTCGGTCCTGGACGCCGCCGGCTGCGTTCTGGCCTACGCGGGCCCCCTGCCCCAACTCGAGCAGCGCAATTACGGTGACGAGGCCTGGTTCGTGCGGCTGCTGGCCGGCGCCTCGTCCCACGTCATCACCGACGCCCATCCGGGTTTTCGCGGGGACCCCCACTACACCATGGCCCTCAAGCTCGAGCCGTCGGGCCGGGCGCGTATCCTGCGCGCCGTGGTCTCGCTGGAGATCACCCGGGCCCACGTGGCGGCGCTGGAGCTCGATCACGACGAGGATCTCGCCCGGGGCACGGGACTCCTGACCGGCATCGCCTCCAACATCTGGCTGGTGACGGCGGCGTTCTGCCTCATGGGCGGCCTGGTGATCTGTCTGCAGGCCCGCTGGGTGGCGGCCCAGCAGTTCACGGCGTTGCGGAAGGAGCAGGAGCTGAATCGACAGCTCGTGCACGCGGCCAAGCTGGCGACCGTCGGCGAGTTGGCCGCCGGCATCGCCCACGAGGTGAACAACCCCCTGGCCATCGTGGCGGAAAAGGCGGGCCTGGTGAAGGACCTCCTGGACCCCCGCTTCGATCGCACGGCGACCCCCGAGGAACTGCGCGGGCACCTCGGCACTATCGAAAAAAGCGTCTACCGGGCCACGAGCATCACCCGCCGCCTGCTGGGCTTCGTGCGCCAGGCCGACGTGAGGCTCGTCGAGCGCGACCTGCATGGTCTGGTGGACGAACTGCTGGACGGTCTGCTGAAAGGGAAGTTGACCACCGGGGGCGTGCAGCTCGCACGGGACTACGATCCCGCCCTGGGCGCGGTGGTGACCGACCCCAACCAGCTGCGTCAGGTGCTGCTGAACCTCTTGCAGAATGCGGTCGACGCCGTGGCCGGCGCCGGGACGATCACCGTGCGCACGCGTCGCCAAGGCGACCGGTTCCTGCTGGAGGTCGCGGACACGGGGACGGGCATGTCCGACGACCAGCTCGAGCAGGTCTTCATGCCCTTCTTCACGACCAAGGAACCGGGCAAGGGCACGGGCCTCGGCCTGAGCGTGAGCTACGGCATCATCGAGGGGCTCGGCGGCCATCTGGGCGTGCGGAGCCAGGAGGGCGAAGGCAGCGTCTTCACCATCGAACTGCCCATTAGGAGGTGAGCGTGACCCACGTCGAACATCGGCCCCGGGTGCTGCTCGTCGACGACGAGGACGAGTACCGCAGCTCCCTTGCGGAGCGTCTGGAACTGCGCGGGTTCGTCGTGTGCGAGGCAGCCTCGGGGGAGGAGGCGCTGCGTCGGGCCCGGGCCGAGCGCGACCTGGACGTCGTGGTGCTGGACTACCGCATGCCCGGGATGAACGGGGCCGAGACCATGCGGGAGCTGCGCCGCTTCCGCCGCGACGTGCCGGTCATCATGCTGACCGCCCACGGCACCGTGGACACGGCCGCCGAGATGGGGCGACTCGGCATCTTCCGCTTCCTGGCCAAGCCCGTGCCCGTCGAGGAACTGGCCGCGACCATCTGGGACGCCGACCGCGAACGCTGCCACGCCCTGGCCCGTCGTGACGCGACGCTGCGCGCCGAGCCGAGCCGGGTCTCCCGTCGCCACCGCCGTCGCCGCATCGTGCGGTCCTGCCTGGTGTCCGCGGGTCTGGCGGTGCTCGTGCTGGCCGCCTGGCTGCCGCCGCCGGCGGGCCTCATGGAGCTGGTGGGGGCGCCGCGCCAGGAGGTGCGCGAGGGCGACCCCCTGACGGGCTTCGCCGGCTACCACGAGCTGGCTACCGGCGAGAGCATCGCCGATCACTACACCGAACTGTACGGCGTGCACCATGGCGAACAGGCGCCGGCCGACCGCGCGCGCCGGGTCGCGTCCCGGACCCAGCTCATGATCGCCCTCATCGTCGTCGCGGCCTTCTTCTGGGCCACCGGCGTCATGCCCATCGGCACGACGGCGCTCCTGGTGGGGGGCGTCATGTACGTCGGCAACGTGATGCGCCCCGACGCCATCGCCCAGGCCTTCGCCAAGGACGCGGTGGTGTTCATCTTCGGTGTGCTCGCCCTGTCCCGCGTGCTGATCCACACCGGCCTGGACCGCCGCGTCGCCATGCTGCTCATGCGCCCGGTGCGCGGCCCCCACACCTTGCTGTTCGTGTTCCTGCCGATCTTCGCCGTCGCCTGCTCGTTCATCAGCGAGGCGATCCTCGTGACGCTGGTCATGCCGATCTTCCTCACCGTGTGGCGGCGCCTGCCCGGCGCCAAGACCGGGGGCAACCGGCAGGTGATCGTGCTCTTTGCGCTCCTGGTCTGCTACGCGTCCAACATCGGCGGCCCGGGCTCGCCGGCGGCGGGGGGCCGCAACGCCGTCATGGTGGGCATCCTGGCCGACTACGGACAGGCGCCGACCTTCCTGGAGTGGATGCGCTACGGCTTGCCCTTCGTCCCGGTCGCCGCCCTGGCCTTGGCGGCCTACTTCCGCGTGGCCTTCGCCCGCCACCTGCCCGCCGGCGGGCTGGACGCGGCTCGGGTGTCGCGGGAGGCCAGCGACCGCCTCGGCCCCCTGACCCGAGAGGAGAAGATCACGGCCGTCGTTGTGGTGGCGGTGGTGGTGCTGTGGATCGGCGCGGGGGAGCGGTTGGGCATGGGCGGCCCCGTCCTGGCGGGCCTGGTGGTGCTGAACGTCCTGGGCGTGGTGGACTGGCGGGAATTCACCCGCGTCCCCTGGGACGTGGTCTTCCTCTACGGGGCGGCCAGCGCCCTGGGCAAGGGTCTGGCCGTGGGCGGCGGCGCCCTGTACCTGGCCCAGGGGTTCGTGGGGGTGCTGCCCGACTCGCTGCTGACGGGCACCGCGCTGCCCATGATCGTCAGCCTGCTCACCGGCACGTTGACGAACTTCATGAGCGACGGCGCCACCGTGGCGGCCCTGGGCCCCATCACCGTGCCCATGGCCGAGGCGGCGGGTCTGCACCCCTGGCAGTTGGGTTTCGCGACGGCCTTCGCGTCGTCGTTCGCCCACATGCTGATCATCGGCACCCCGGCCAGCGCCCTGGTCTACGTCCTCTGCCGCGACCCGCACACGGGCCGGCAACTGGTCACCCGACGTGATTTCCTGAAGCACGGCATCGGTGTGTGGGTCCTGAGTTTCGCGGTCCTGTGGGGATGGGTATTTCTCGGCTACTGGCCGTGGCTGGGGTTCGGTTCCTGAGCGGAGGTTGAGAAATGAGTGATCTGATCCGGCTGCTGATCGTCGACGACGAGGTGGAGTTCCTGGCCGCCCTGAAGGAGCGACTGGAGATGCGGGACTTCGCCGTCACGACCGCGGCGGGCGGCGACGAGGCCCTCGCCCTGTGCGTCGACAATCGGTTCGACCTGGCATTGGTCGATCTGAAGATGCCCGGCATGGACGGCAAGGAATTGCTGACGCGGTTGAAGGGGACCCACGAATTCCTCGAGGTGATCATCCTCACCGGCCACGGTTCCCTGGGCAGCGCCGTGGAATGCGCCAAACTCGGTGCGTTCAGCTACCTGCCGAAGCCGTACGAGCTGGATGACCTCCTGGTCGTCCTGCGTGACGCCTACGC
>JAUUZX010000396.1 GCA_030592025.1 bacterium
CGGCCTCGCTCTTGGTGATCATGATGACCGGAATGTTGGCGTTGATGCGGCGCATCTCCTCGAGGGTCTCGAGACCGCCCATGCCCGGCATCATCTCGTCCAGCAGCACGGCGTCGAAGGTCTTCTCGGCCAGGACGGCCAGCGCGTCGCGGCCGTTGGTCACGCCCTCGACCTCGTAGCCCTTCTCCCCGAGGTACATCACGTGGGAACGCAAGTCCTCGATGTTGTCGTCGACCCAGAGGATCCTGTAGGCCACGTTATGCTCCTTCTTCGTGGTGAGGTACGGCCGGCATGGTCACCTCGATGGTCGTGCCGGCGGGTCCGGTTTCCTCGATGCGGATGCGGCCCCCGTGGTACTGGACCACGATGCGCTTGACCAGGGCCAACCCCATGCCCCAGCCCCGCTGCTTCGTGGTGAAACCCGGCTCGAAGATGCGTCGGCCCACCCCCACAGGGATGCCCCGGCCGGTGTCCGCGACCAGCATGCGGGTGCCGCCGTCGGACGTGTCCTCCAGCGTGATCGTGATGGTGCCCTTGCCGTCCTCGAGCGCGTCGATGCCGTTCTTGATGAGGTTCTCGAGGACCCAGCCCACGAGGTCGCGGTTGAAGCGGCCCTCGCCATGGACGATGCCCTCGCGGCGCAACTGCACGCGCCCGCCCAGGTAGGGCAACCGGCGCCGGAAGTACTCGATGGTCTCGTCGACGACCTCGTTCAGGTCCCGGTCCTCCAGTTTGGGCCGGGAGCCGATCTGGCTGAAACGGGCCGAGATCATGCCCAAACGATCAACGTCCCGATTCAGTTCCACCAGGAGATCGTCCTTGGCGTCGATCCGGTCCTCGAGCAGCGCCACCCAGCCCATGATGGAGGTCAGCGGCGTGCCGAGTTGGTGGGCCGTCTCCTTGGCCATGCCCGCGAAGAGGGCGTTCTGCTCCGAGGCCCGGCGCGCCTGGAGGGCCCACAGGATGACCAGGAAGAACAACGCCATGATCATGAGTTCCAGGTAGGGCATGATGCGCAGGCGCAGGCTGAGCGACGAGTTGCCGTAGTGCAGGGTGCCGATGCGCTTGCCCTCGTCGTCGAGGATGGCGAAGGGTTCGTTCACGCTGTCGAAGCGCGCGGCCATCTGGATGATGTCGGCGATGAGGGGGTTGCGCGGCGCGTTGGGGTTCTCGGCCATCAGCAGGCTGTAGGCCGGCACCGGGATGCCGATGACCGGCTCGTTCCACAGATACGGCCGCCCAGAATTCAGGGTGATGATGAACGGGATCTCGATCTCGTTGGCCAGGGCGACGACCGGCTCGATCTCCTCGATGCGCTCGGCCAGGATGAGGCGGCTGGCCAGGTCCGACAGCAGGCGGGTCGTGTGGTAGCTCTGCCGCTCCAGGCTGCGCGAGACGTTGACGGTGAAGGCGGTCGTCGCCACGACGATGCCCACCGAACCCAACAGCAGATAGACGTTGAACAGGTGGCGACGCCGGAACCGTCCCATTCGTTCCTGCCAACTCCTGCTCACGCCGTCACCCGATGACCTCGGCGCCGCCCATGTAGGGCACGAGCACCTCCGGTACGCGCACCTTGCCGTCGAATGTCTGGTAGTTCTCCAGGATGGCCACAATGATGCGCGGCAGGGCCAGACCCGAACCGTTCAGGGTGTGGACGAAGCCCTTGGCGCCGTCGCCCTTGTAGCGAATGCCTGCGCGCCGGGCCTGGAAATCGCCAAAGATGCTGCAGGACGACACCTCGAGCCACTGGCCCCCCCCCGGCGACCACACCTCCAGATCGTAGCACTTGGCCGCGGCGAAGCTCAGGTCGCCCGAGGCCAGGGTCAGCACCCGGTAGGGCAGCTCGAGCTTCTGGAGCAACTCCTCGGCGTCGGCAGTGAGGACCTCGAGTTCGTCCCAGGATGTCTCCGGGGTCGCGAACATCACCATCTCCACCTTGTGGAACTGGTGCATGCGCAGCAGGCCCCGGGTGTCCTTGCCCGCGGCGCCGGCCTCGCGCCGAAAACAGGGCGAGAAGGCGCAGTACTTCAGGGGCAGGTCCGACGCCGCCAGGGTCTCCCGCATGTGCAGGTTCGTCACCGACACCTCGGCCGTGGGGATGAGGAAGAGGTCGTCGACCTGGCACAGGTACATGTCCTCCTCCAGCTTGGGCAGCTGCCCGGTGCCGGTCATGGCCGCGCGGTTCACCAGGTAGGGGATGTTCAGCTCGGTGTAGCCCTGGTCCAGATGCATGTCCAGGAACCAGTTGATCAGGGCACGTTCCAGACGGGCGCCCTGGCCGCTGAGGACCGAGAACCCGCTGCCGCTCATGCGCGCGCTGCGCTCCGGGTGGAGGATACCCAACTCGGCGCCCAGATCCCAGTGGGGCATCGGCGTGAAATCCTGCTGGACGGGCTCACCCCAACTGCGCACCAGTTCGTTGTTCTCCTCGCCCCCGGCCGGGACCGATTCGTGGGGCACGTTGGGGATGCGCAGGTAGAGGGCTTCGACCTCGGCCTCGAGCTCGGCTGCCCGCTCCTTGAGGGTCTTGCCCCGCGCGCCCACCTCCCGCATGGCGGCGATGGCCTCACCGGCGTCCTCCCCCGCCTTCTTCTTCTCGCTGATGGCCTTGTTGGCCCGGTTCATCTCCGCCTGGAGGGTCTCGTTCTCCTGGAGGGCCGCGCGACGCTCGGCATCGCGTTCGTAGTAGGCGTCGATGTCCACGGACTCGTTCTTCAGGGCCACCGCTCGGGTGACGAGGTCCCGGTTCTCGCGGAGGAACTTGCGGTCCAGCACGGCAGGATCCCTTCTCGCCCGGCGCGATCCCGCCGGGGCTGGGGCAAACGAAGACAACAGGCCGGTCGCCATACCCAACACGTGAATTGGATTTGCATTCCGCACCTTGGGCTGCTAGTAGGTTAGTAGCACTGCCCCCGGAGCGGCAAGGCAATTCCCCGGTCCCCGAGCCCCACCGGTTCTTCACGCGGGAGGATATGGTCATGGACAGATCCGCGGTGATCGAGCGGTTGCGCGCCCTGCCCCCCACCCACCGGGTGATCACGGCCCTGGACGTGCCAACCGGCGACGAGGCCCTGCGCATGGCGGAGTCCCTGGGCCCCGGCGGTCACTTCGTCAAGGTCGGCCTCGAGCTGTTCTCGGCGGCGGGGCCGGACGTGGTGCATC
>JAUUZX010000193.1 GCA_030592025.1 bacterium
CAGCGCTCGGGGAAGAGGGTGATCTCCCCGTCCTCCACCGCTTTCAGCGCCGGTCCGGCCAGGTCCTCCATCTTCAGGAACCACTGCTTGGAGAGGTAGGGTTCGATGACGTGGCCGCAGCGGTCGTGGTGCCCGACCTGGTGCACGTTCTTCTCCTCGCCGTCGAAGAGGTCGGCCTCCTTCAGCAGGCGCAGGGTCTCCTTGCGGGCGGCGAAGCGATCCAGGCCAGCCACGGGACCGGCGGCGGCGTTCATGACCCCGCTCTCATCCATGCAGACGACCTGGGGCAGGTCCTGCCGGCGCCCCACCTCGAAGTCGTTGGGGTCGTGGGCCGGCGTGATCTTGACGAAGCCGGTGCCCTTCTCGGGGTCGGCGTGGTGGTCGCCAATGATGGGGATCTCGCGCTCGACCAGGGGCAGCAGCACGGACCGACCGATGAGGTGACGGCGCTCCGGGTCGTCGGGATGCACCGCAACCGCCGTGTCACCGAACATGGTCTCTGGACGGGTCGTGGCCACGGTCACGTGCCCCGTCCCGTCGGCCAGGGGGTACCGCAGGCGCCACATGGTGCCCTGCTTCTCCTTGTGCTCCACCTCGTCGTCACTGATGGCGGTCAGGCAGTGGGGGCACCAGTTCACCAGGTAGACGTCCCGGTAGATGAGGCCTTTCTTTTTCAGCGCCAGGAAAGCCTCGGTGACCGCGTGGTTGCGGGCCTCATCCATGGTGAAGGCCTCGCGCGACCAGTCCAGGGAGCACCCCAGGCGCTTGATCTGGGCCTTGATGCGGCCGTGGGTGAGTTCTTTCCAGGCCCAGGCGCGCTCCATGAAGACGTCGCGGCCCGCCGTGCGCTTGTCCAGCCCCTCGTCCGCCATGCGCTTCGAGACGATCTGTTCCGTGGCGATGCTCGCGTGATCCATGCCCGGCACCCACAGGGTCGGATGGCCCCGCATGCGCGCCCAGCGGATGAGCGTGTCCTGGATGGAGTTGCCCAGGCAATGGCCCATGTGGAGGATGCCCGTCACGTTGGGCGGCGGCAGCGTGATGACGAAGGGGGTGGCGTCCAGGCTCTCGTCGGGGGCGAAAAGGCCCGCTTCCTCCCAATCCGCGTACCATTTCTGTTCGATCCCCGCAGGGCTGTACTGGGCCAGGTTCCTGATCTCGTCCACGTCGTGCGCTCGCTCACTGGTCCGGCAGGACCGGGTTGTCATCATCATGGCGTCTCCGCGAACAGGGAATCTAACACCTTGCCCGAGGGGGAGCAACGGCCATGCAGGCGACCGTCGCGTCGGCCCGTGCCTCCCGGTCACGGGCACCCCGCCACGCCTCGGGAAGCGGACGAATATGCTAGAACACAGGGAGGAGGTCGGATATTCCGCATTTATCCACGGATACTTTTTGGATATTTTTAGAAAAAAAGACTTTTCAGTTCGGGGATTTTGGGGTAGGGTCCGATAGCGAGGGATTACGTCGTCGACGTTGAAAGGGATAGCTACATTTTTCGGGGGGTTACCCATGAAGAAAATTGCGATCGTGCTTGCCTTCACCCTGCTGGTTGCCGGTCAGGTCTTCGCCGACCCGATCGATCCGGACAAGGACGGCATCGGTGTGTACTTCGATCCTTGTGCATGCGTGAACTGCGTGCCCATGGAAGTCGGCTCCCAGTGGGGCTACATCGTGATCACCCACCCCACGAGCCCCGAGGGCGTCGGAGGCTGGGAAGCACGCATGGACTTCGACGGGCCCGCCGCGCTTTCCGACTGGGAAGTCATGGGCGACGCCCTCAACTTCCTGTCGCCGCCCCAGTTCTACGTGGGCATCGGCACGCCGGTCATCAACCCGTTCACGTACCCTGCCATCATCGTGGCGCGCTTCCAGCTCCACCTTTACGATGACACGGTACCCGTGAACTTCTACCTCGACGGAATTTACTCGCCCTCCCTCGAGAGTGGGCAGCCGGCGTACCTGGACGGCTCGGATTACAACATCATCAAGCCGTTGCAGCAGCCGACCGGTGGTCCGGACATCCCTTGCGCGACCATCAACGGCGACTGTGCGGTGCCGACTGAGGACATCTCCTGGGGAGACATCAAGTCGTTGTACCGCTAGACCGTCTCACGTACGGTATCGAGCCGCCCGGCAATCGCCGGGCGGCTTTTCCCATCCCACCCCGTCCCCTACGTGCATGCCCCTGCCCCATGTGGTAGAATGATCCCGCCCGGTACGCCAACGGGGAGGCCATCTTGAACCGGAGCACATCTTGAACCGGAGCACCTGGGACACGACCAACGCCCTCCGGGGCACGACGCAACTCTTGAGTCTGTTCCTGCTGGCGCCGCTCCTCGCTGCGCTGTCCCTGGCCGTCGCGGACCACATCGCCCACCGCCCCGACTACGGCTTCGCCGTCTACCGCCTCGAGATCGTGACCGTCAAGGACGACGGACCCGCCGCCGCCGCCGGCCTGCGGGTGGGCGACCGGATCCAGGCCGTTGGGGGTGCCCCCATCCGCATCATGGCGGAGTACTACGGGGCCCTGGCCGACGACGAATCTTCCGCGCCCCTTGAGCTCCTGCTGGAGACCCCGGACGGCTCCCGTGTGGTGCGGATCACCGGCGTACCGTCGGACCAGCAGTCCATGATCCGCGACTACTGCCTGTGGACCATCGGCATGGCCTTCCTGGCCATCGGCTGGTGGGTGCTGTGGCGCCGCGACGATCCCGTCACCAGGAGTTTCTTCGCTCTCTGCTTCATCTTCGCCTTTTTCCTCATGGACGTGCCCAACCTCGCCAACCCCGTCTACATGATGGCCAAGGAACTGGTGCGGATCCTTCTCCAGCTCCTGCTGCCGGCCTACTTCCTGAGTTTCTTCCTCCGGTTCCCCGTCAGCAACTCCCGTCGCCCCCTCATCGCCGGCTCGAAACAGGGCCGACGCCTCTTCCTGCCGGCAGCGGTGCTCTTCCTGATCACCGCCGCCGTCCTCTTCTGGCACCCGGACCCCACGGGCAGCCGCACGGAGACAGGGCTGGCCTACGCCACGATCCTGTACTCCTTCGCCTACTACCTGACGGCCATCGCCCGTTTCGCCCGGCGCATCCGCCGCCGGGACCGCCCCATGGAACGCACGAAGATGCTCGTCGTCCTGGCCGGCCTCCTCCTGGGCCTGGTGCCCTTCCTGGCGACGATCCTCCTGGGCCAGGCCGTCCCGGCCCGACTGGCGGGCCCTGTCCAGTACCTGAGCCTGACGGTCATCCTCGTACCCGGCAGCTTCGCCCTGGCCATCCTGCGCTACGGCGCCCTCGACCGGACGTTCATCATCCGCGCCGGCCTCGTCTACGGATTCCTGACCCTCGTGCTCCTGGCCGGCTACTTCGCGGTGGTCGTCGGGCTCGGGACCTTCCTCGAATCCACCTTCAACGTGGCGCCCTACACCCTGCTCCTGGTCATCGTGGCCGCCGGCGGCCTGGCCATCCAGCCCCTGCGGGGGGTCGTCCAGGGTTGGATCGACCGCAGCTTCTACCCGGCCCGGCAGGTCCACCGTCGGGCCATGGTCGACCTGGCCGACGGCCTCAGCGGCCTCGTGGCCACCGCCGTCGTCGCCGTCGAGCTCGTGGCGCGGCTCCAGGAACTCTACCGCCCCCAGGACCTGGAGCTGTTCGTAAGCGAGGGGCAGGACCACCCCCTGGTATCAGTCGGGGCTTCGGTCACAGGCACGGGCCCCCCGCACCACGACGAACTGGCGGCCGAGAGCGGTCTGGTGCGGCTGCTGCGCAACCTTCGTCGTCCGGTCTTCACGGAGGAACTCGAGGACCTGCTCCTGGACACGAGCAGCGACCCAGATTCCCTCCAGTTGCTGACGCGCTGCAACGCCCAGCTGGTCGTGCCCCTGGTCGGCGGCAACCGGCTCGTGGCCTTCCTGGCCTTCGGGCCCAAGCGCGGCGACGTGCTCTACACCCAGGAGGACCTGGCCAACCTCCGCGGACTCGCGGTGCAGGCCGCCTCGATCCTCGAGAGCCGCCGCTTCTACCAGGACAGCCTGCAGCGCCAGAAACTGGAGACGGAAATCGAGGTCGCTCGCGGCATCCAGGCCAGCCTGCTGCCCGTGGCCACCCTCGCGACTCCGGACTTCGTGATCGCCGGTCTCCACGAACCCAGCCTCCGCGTCGGCGGGGATTTCTTCGACTATTTCCTGCGGGAAGACGGGCGGCTTGTCTTTGCCATCGCCGATGTCGCCGGCAAGGGGATTCCGGCCGCCCTGCTCATGACCTCCCTCTGCACCGGGTTCCGCCGGGAGGCCGAAGCCCGCTACGGCCCTGCGGCCATCGCCGAACGTCTGAACACGAGCTTGTCCGGCCGTCTCGCCCCCGGGCGCTTCGTGTGCTTCTTCTGCGCGGTCTGGGATCCGGCCGACGGCCTGCTGCGGTACTGCAACGCCGGGATGGAGCCACCGGTGCTCTTCCGCCGCGACCTGGCCTGGCGCGATCGTCTGCGCAAGGGCGGCCCCGTCCTAGGCGCCGTCGACGACCACGTGTACCGGGAGGGCGCCCTCACCCTCCAGCCCGGCGACCGGCTCTTCCTGCACTCGGACGGCCTGGCCGACCAGCGCAACGACGCCGGTGAATTCTACGACGAGGAACGCCTTCTGGCGGGGGTTGCTGCCCATATCACGGCCCATCCCCCCCAGCTCCTGGACAACATATTTGCCGAGGTGCGCCAATTCGGCCGTGGCGGCGAGGGTGATGACATGACGGCTATGATGTTGGAAATAAAAGAATTAAACCGTACGAAGTGCTCCGGCCCCCTTTTTGCATAGTCCGGGCGGATCCGGAGGGCACGTTGGGGCGCCCGTAACCTGAAGAATTCCTCAAGCCCCCCTCGAAACCAGCCGATCCCTCGGTCAGGACCTAG
>JAUUZX010000163.1 GCA_030592025.1 bacterium
ATGCCCGTCAACCCCGTCACCGGCATCGCCATGCCCGGCCCCATCGTGACGCGTTTCACCCCGACGGCGAACCTGGGCGACTTCGACCTGGCGAGCCTTCTGATCGCCCGTCGCGACGGCCCCGTGGACTGGTTCGTCAGCGGCAGCTGGTGCAAGAGCCACCCCGAGGACGTCTTCGGTCCCTTCGGCGGCCTGCTCTCCAACCCCTTCGAGACCCCGGAGTCCCAGACCGGCTCCATGTACTACCTGGGCGCCCGCTACAACCTGGCCAACGGCAAGACGAAGGTGGGCTTCGAGTGGAACAAGGGCTCGGAGTACTGGTTCAACTTCGCCCCCTCCCAGGACGACATCATCTCGCCCAAGACCAGCACCCGCGGCACCGTCATCGAGGGTTACGTCACCCATCGCATCGCGCGGAAGTTCGTCGTGAAACTCGCGTACATCAACTACAACTACGACTACTCGGGCAGCGGCTGGCATGTGGGCGCGCCCCAGGACCTCGACGAGATGGCGCTCATGGGCTTCCCGAGCTTCAGCAAGGCCGGCAAGCTGTCCCTCGGCTTCAGCGCCCGGTTCTAAGGAGGACTACATGAAGACAGCGGCCATCCTCCTGGTGGCGCTGGTGCTGATCAGCTTGGCGGCCGACCCCGTGTCGGCCGCCAAGCGCACGTACTCCCACCAGGAATACTTCGAGCACTACGAGGGCACGGCCACCTGCCTCGCATGCCATGGCGAGGAAGCGGCCGACTTCTTCCACTCCCAGCATTACCAGTGGCGGGGCCAGGCGCCCAACGTCATCAACGCCGACGGTCAGATGCTCGGCAAACTGAACACCATGAACGACTTCTGCACGAACCCGCTGCCCAGCTGGATCGGCAACGCCGTCAACGAGGACGGCAAGGTCATCGCCCAGGGATGCTCCAAGTGCCACGCGGGCCTCGGCCTCAAGCCCGAGCAGGAGATCTCCCGGGCCCAACTGGAGAACATCGACTGCCTCATCTGCCACGCCAGCGGCTACCGTCGCGACGCCTACCAGGACGAGACCGGCGCCTGGGAATGGCGCCCCATCCTCTGGAAGAACGAGCGTGGCATGGACTCGGTTTCCAAGCGCATCACCCAACCCAAGCGCAAGTCCTGCCTCCGCTGCCACAGCGGCGCCGGCGGTGGCCCGAACTACAAGCGCGGCGATCTGGAATACATTCTGGGCGAGTGCGACGCCGACTACGACGTTCACATGGGGACCGACGGCCAGGACATGGCCTGCGCCGCCTGCCACGGCGGCACGAACCACCGCATGCGCGGACGGGGCGCTGACCTCTCGGGTACCGACAACCCGAACGATCCCCTCATGTGCGGGTCCTGCCACGACGCGAAGCCCCACGGCATCGCGGCCCTCGATCACCACACGGACAAGCTGGACTGCACCGTGTGCCACATCCCCGACTTCGCCCGTACCGACCCCACGGACATGGTCCGGGACTGGTCCACGCCCAAGCATCATCCCGAGGCCAAGAAGTACAGCGCGACCATCACGTTCGGCCAGAACATGGAGCCGGTGTACGCCTGGTTCAACGGGAACAGCCGCCTGAGCAAAATGGGCGAGAAGGTGAAGCGGGGGAAGGACGGCAGCGTCCCCATCATGATCCCCGAGGGACGTCGCAAGGACAAGCATTCCAAGCTCTACGCCTTCAAGCTGCACCGGGCCAAGTTGCCGGTGCTGAAGGACGAGCAGTGGTTGATCCCCATCGCCGTGGACGAGTTCTTCATCGACGGCGACATCGACAAGGCCGTGGCCGAGGGCGCGGCAGCGGCCTATGGGATCCACGACCCGGATTTCGAATGGGTCGAGACCACCCGCTACATGGGCATCTTCCATGGCGTGCGTCCGGCTGCCCAGGCCCTGCAGTGCCTGGATTGCCACCGCGAAGGCGGTCGCATGGATTGGAAGGGGTTGGGTTACAAGAAGGACCCGTTGCTGGACGCCATGGACTGATCAGCCAGCGGAAGCGAAGAGGAGAGAAGGGGAAGGCCGGGCCTTCCCCTTCTCCATTTACCTAGGTAGCGATAACGGGAGCTTCGTCACCAGCCGAGTCCGCCTCCGCCTTGGGAGCGGGTCCGTAACGGTTCTCGCCCCGGGTTCCCGGCAAAAGCAGAAACACCAGGCTCAAGACCGGCACCACCACCCACCAACCGCTCCGCCCGCTGTCGTGCATCCTCCGCACGCCGACGGCCAGGAGGGGGACAAAGAGGCCGACCTCCAGGATCGGTCCGACCAGGCCGGGCCGGCCGTCCTTCATGTCCAGGGCAGCGACGATCAGCATCACCAACGCGACCACTGATGAGAACACCCAGTACTTCCGCCAACGAGCCCGGCCGTGGAACTTGGCGTACTCCTTGAACAGCACCTCGGCCACGCCCTCGTGGAGCACCCGCTTGATCGGCTCGAGGGTGCTGTACATGACCGGCACCGCCACCAACGTCAGGAAGGTGGCGACGGCCAGCCCCCAGATCACGGCCACCCCCATGGGTCCCCACCACTGGCTGGACTCGCCACCGATGGTCACGGCGTGCGCCAGATCCAGGTGGATGACCGCCGCGAAGTCGATGGAGAAGCCCGTCGTCAGGGGGATGAGTCCGAGGATCGTGGTGATCGCCGTCAGGATCACCGGCCGGAAACGCGTCATGCCGGCCTGCACGATGGCCTCCATCTTGTCCATCCCCCGGGCCCGGAGCTGGATGATGTAGTCCAGCAGGACGATGGCGTTGTTGACGACGATGCCCGCCAGGGAGATCACCCCCACGCCGGTCATGATGATGCCGAAGGGGGTGGCGGTGACCATAAGACCGATGAGGACGCCAATAAGGGACAGGAACACGCTCGAGATGATCACCACCGGTACCGTCACCGAACTGAACTGGCTGACGAGGACAACGAAGATGAGCATGATGGCCAGGGCGAAGGCGTCGGACAGGAACGTCATCGCCTCTTCCTGGTCCTCGCTCTCTCCCGTGAAGTCGAAGCTGTAGCCCTCGGGCATGGAGAAGCCGTCGAGGGCCCGCTGCACTTCGGCCAGCAGGTCGTTGGCGTTGTGCCCCGCGGCGTTCTCGGCGCTCACCGTGACCACGCGCCGGGCGTCGATGCGGTGGACCGCAGCCAGCCCGGACCCGTACTCCACCTCCGCAAAGGCGGAAACGGGGATCGTGTTGCCCTCGTAGAAGACCGTCGCGTTCTCCAGGTCCTCCACCTTGCCCCGGAAGGGCGCGCGGTAGCGGACGATGATGTCGTACTCATCCTCCCCCACCCGGTACTTGGCCACCTCGGTGCCGTGCAGGGCCGTGCGGATGGTGCCGGCGATGTCGAAAGTGCGCAGACCGTACCTGCCCGCCTTCTCCACATCGGCCTTCACCCGCAGTTCCGGCAGGGATCGGTCGTAGTTGTCACTGATGTCGACCAGGCCGGGGATGGCGCGGAGCGTCTCCTTGACCTGGGCTGCGATCTCCCCGAGCACGTCGAAGTCGTCGCCGGTGATCTCGATGTTCACCGGCTTGCCCGTGGGTGGCCCCTCGTCCATGGTGTCCACCGTGATGCGGGCACCGGTGAACGCCGCCAGCCGCTTGCGGAGTTCCTCGAGGGCATCCCGTGACGAGCCCTCCCGCTCCTCCATGTCCACGAATTCCATGGTGATCTGGCCCTGGTGGCTGGGCAGGGTGCCGCCGCCGGAAGTCGCGTCGATGGGCACGCCCACCGCGGCCGCGTACTGCTTGAGATCGGCCCCGACGGCCGGCACGAGGTCCTCGATCTGCTGGGCGTAGTGGTCGGTGGCCTCGATCCGCGTGCCGCTGGGCGCGTCGATGTTCACCATGGCGTACTGGGGCTCGACATCGGGGAAGAGTTCCGTGCCCGCGTTGAATCTCAGGAACAGGGCAAAGACCCCCACCAGGGTTGCGGTCATCAGCACCATGACAACGAAGCGGTGGGACAGGGACCACTCGAGCACCGGCCGGTAGGTGCGCAGGCCGAAGGCGATGAGCTTGTCGCCAAGGCGTTCCCGCGCGGCCGCGTCCGGCGGCGCCATGAAACGGGCGCACAGGACAGGGTTGAAGACCAGCGCCACCAGGAGCGAGGCGCTGAGGGTGATGATGACCGTCAGCGGCAGGTACTTCATGAACTCGCCCATGATTCCGGGCCAGAAGATCATCGGACCGAAGGCGCAGATGGTGGTCAGGGTCGAGGCGATGACCGCGCCGGACACCTGTCCGGTGCCGAAGCCCGCCGCCGCTTCGCCATCCTTGCCCTTGCCCCGATGCCGGTAGATGTTCTCGACGATCACGATGGCGTTGTCCACGAGCATGCCCAGGGCCAGGATAAGGCTGAAGAGCACCACCATGTTCAGGGTGATCCCGAGGGCCCGCAGGACAATGAAGCTGATGAGCATGGAGAACGGGATCGCGATGCCCACGATGAGCGCGTTGCGGAAGCCGAAGAAGGCCAACAGCACGACCACCACGAGCAGGAGCCCGCTGAGGATGTTGTTCTCCAGTTCGGAGACCATGTTCTCGATCTGCACCGACTGGTCGGCGACGATGCTCACTTCGGTGCCGGCCGGGAAGGTCGGCATCATGCGGTCCACCGTGGCGCGCACCGCCTCGGCAATGTGGATGATGTTCTCGCCGCTGCGCTTCTTGACGATGAGGGTAACGGCGTCCTTGCCCCCGACGCGGCTGATGGTTTCCCGGTCCTTGATGCCGAAGGTGACGGTGGCCACGTCCCGCACATGGACCGGCGGGTCCACCCCGACGTTCACGATGAAACCGAGGATCTCCTCGACGTTCTCCACCTCGCCGGGCACCCGCACCTGGTAGTCGTACATGCCCATGGAGAGCTTGCCGCCGGGGATGGTCATGTTCTGCAGGGCGATGGCGTCCTGCACGTCGACGATGCCCAGGTCGTAGTAGGCGAGCTTCTCCGGGTCGACGTCGACCTGGACCTCGTTCTCGATGCCGCCGACGAGATCGATGTCCAGGACGCCCTTGATCTGCTCAAGTTCCTCCTGGAGGTCCTCGCCCATCTTTTTCAGCAGGTAGAGGTCGATATCCCCGGCCAGGTTCACCTGCATGACGGGGAACGCGTCCGCCGCGCTCACCTCCTGCACGATGAGGTCGTTGCGCGGATCCGTGGGCAGGTCCGGCTTGGCCAACTCGACGCGATCGCGGACGGACTGCAGGGCGTCGCTCATGTCCACCTTCGACTCGAACTCGAGGGTGATGGACGACATGC
>JAUUZX010000046.1 GCA_030592025.1 bacterium
CAACCCTTGCCGGCCTCGACGGCGCTGGCGCAGCACTTGTGCATGTCGGCCAGAGCAGCCTTGGACGCGACCTTGGTCACGGCGCAGTTGGTGGCGCCGGCGGCGCAGGCGGCCTTCTCGGCGGTGGTGCAGTTGGCCAGCTCGGCCTCCGAGCAAGCAGCCTTCTCGCCGGCGGTGCAGTTGGCCAGCTCGGCCTCCGAGCAAGCAGCCTTCTCGCCGGCCTGGTAGGCGGCGAACTTGGCCTTCACGCCCTTGGCATCCATGCCGCAACAACCCTTGCCGGCCTTGGCGGACTCGATGCAGCAGGCGCCCATCTTCGCGGGCGCGGCCTTGGCGGCGGTATCCTTGATCGCGGTCTTGGTGGCGTGGGCCTTCTCGGTGCCGCAGCTGCCACAGTGGGCCAGGGCGGCGGTGGACAGCACGGCGACCAGCGCCAGCGCGGTCAGAAGGGCGTAGGTGACTCGTTTCATGATGTATCCCTTTCGCGTCCCGGGTCCTGCGCCCGGTCTCGTTTTCCAAGGGGGACCGACCCCCGTTTTTCCACTACCGGTGGAGCTCAAGTGAATTCCTACGACACCAGTATAGGTTTGGTTCCCGTTTCGGCCAGAGAGAAGAAAAATTAATTGAGATGTAATGAATCGTGTTTTTCGGTCACACACCTCCGACGAGCCGCGTAGAACCGGGTAGACCGCCACGACGGTCGAAACCCCAACGGGAGTGACCTCCATGCACGAAATCGAGACCAACCACGACCGCCGACACGATCCGGCGCTGAAGCATTACCTGCAGTCCATCGGGCGCCACGACCTGCTGACCAGGGACGAGGAGTTCGAATTGGCCCAACGCGCCCGTCTGGGCGACGATGCGGCCCTCGACGCCCTCATCAACGCCAACCTGCGGTTCGTCGTGAGCGTCACGAAGCAGTTCCTGGGGCGGGGTCTCGGCATCATGGACCTCATCGCCGAAGGGAACGTGGGCCTGATCACGGCCGCCAAGCGTTTCGACGAGCAGCGGGGCTTCCGCTTCGTCACCTACGCCGTGTGGTGGATCCGGCAGACGATCCAGGCCGCCCTTCAGGACCAGACCCGCACCGTGCGGCTGCCGGCCAACCGGGCCCGGGAAGCCATGAAGATCGTGCGGGAGGAGCGGAAGCTCGAGCAGCAGCGCATGGGTCGGGTCTCGGATGATGACCTGGCCACGATCGTGGAAATCGCCGCGGAGAACGTCGCGCGCATCCGGGCAGCCAGCCGTCCCAACGTGCCCTTGGACACGGCTGCGCACCCGGATGCGCCGACCCTCGCCGATGTCCTGCCCGATACCGACGGTCCCCACCCGGTGAGGGACGTCGAGCAGAACCAGCTCGGCATGGACCTGGACCGCGCCATGGATCGGTTGGATCAGCGGGAACGGCTCATCATCATCCATTACTACGGCTTGGGCGACACCCCGGCCATGTCCCTGGAGGCCATCGGGGAGACGATCCGTCTCTCCCGCGAACGGGTCCGGCAACTCCGGAACCGTGCGTTCGCCAAGCTCCGTAGCTGCTCACGAGGCCCCGTCCTGGTCCAACACCTCGGCTGACGGCGCCCTTGACCATAGATCCCGGTTGTGCGCCGGGACCCCCTCCCATAAATGCGACGGCCCGGGATTGCCATTCCCGGGCCGTTGCCGCTCCTGCTCGCCGCTGGAGCCTTTCATTCGCCTAGTACTGGTATTCGGTCGGCCCTTCCGTGGAGGCCGAGGGGGATCGGTACCTTTCCAAGTCGGATCAGGCCGACCGAAAGCTGGATGCTGTGAGAACAGGAGGCCGAGCCGACCTACGACGATCCGACGAACCACGCGCCAGGGGGGCATGTTCCTGGCTTGCTGCGCGTCCGGTGCCGGCTCTGTTCGCCCCGGAATCCATTCGGCGACCAGGTGAATGAGGATCCCGTAGAATAGTGACGTCCAGAGCGCGGCGGCCCGACCTCCCGATCCGTGGACGTTCATCGCGGGGTGCCGCTCGCGTCCACGGGAGAAAGAAACGACTTTCCCGCCGCCGGCGCCTGAAGGACAAGTGAGGATGACCTGAAGACCGGCCTCCACATATGCAATGTGTTTTATTTCAACGTGTTGAATTTAGTCTGAAGATCGAGGTCCGGGCAGGGATTCCCGCCGGATGAGCATGAGGTCGCCCTCCGCGGGCCCTGAGCGGGGGAACAACACGGCGTGGCCGTCCGGAGCGACCGCGAGGCCGGAGCCCGCCAGGGAGGGCAAATCCGTCACGATGGACGATCCTGCGGCCCCCGGCCCCTCCACCATGAGGAAGGCCTCCCCCGGGGCGCGCATGACCCAGAAGACCTCGTCGCCCACGACCCGCCAGTTGTGGCGGTCGGTGGGGGCCAGATCGGGCACGATGAGCTCCGCCGCGGCGGTCGGGTCCGCCAGGGGAACCCGCCAGAGGCCGAGTTGGCCGTCCTGGACGAAATGGAGGACACCGCCCGGGCTCGCGTCCGCCGCCACGACACCGGCCCGCAGCCGCCGGCCGTCCTGCCCCGGCTCCACCGGGCGCTGATGGAGGTTCCAGGAGGAGTCATCCCGACGGACAACCAGCAATTCCCTGCCCTCCGGGTGCCAGCCGGCCAGCATTTCGTCCTCACCGGGGACGGTCACGTCCTCGAGTTGACCGCTGCCCACGGCCACGACCACGACCCTCGCGGCTGCGGCGCCCAGCACGTTGGCGGCGATGCGGCGGCCATCGGGCGACCAGCGCGGGTGGGCCACCGCCTCCCCGCCCAGGGAGGTGAGTTGGCGCAGGCCCCCGCCGTCGCGGTCGCAGACCCACAGCTCCGGTGCGCCGGTGCGGGCGGAGATGAAAGCGATGCGCCCGCCGTCGGGGCTGTAGTCGGCTTCGTACTCCCAGCGGGTCGAGCTGAGGAAAATCCCCGTTTCCAGACGCCAGGGCCCCCGTTCCAGGATGCGCACCCGCCAGATGTCCCGGTCGACCGTCACCTGTTCGTAGACCAGATCGCCGGTCTCCCGGGCGATGGACGGGTTCCAGGCGAACTCGGACGCTCCGGTGAGGCGACGGGCCTCGCCGCCGTCGGTGCCGATGAACCACAGGTGGTACTTGCCCGCCGGGGCCGACGCGAAGACGAGGCCGGCGCCGTCGGCGGTCCAGGCCGCCCTCTCCAGGCTCCCCGGACCGGCGATGATCCGGCGAGCCGGACCGGCGGGCAGGTCGGCCACCCACAGGCCGCTGCCGCCCCCGCCCTCGAGGCCGATCCAGGCCAGACGGCGGCCATCGGGGGAAAACCGGGGCTGGATGTCGCTGGTCCCGGCCGGTCGCGCCAGGGGAACGACGGTCACGGCCAGCGTCGCCATGTCGAGCATGTGGAGCCGATGGCCGCCGGTCGTCGTGTCCCGCACCGAGAAAACCAGGCGCGCGCTGTCCGGCGACCAGTCCAGGCCCGCGATGGCCCCGGGGGTGGCGTGGAGGGTGCGGTCGGCGCCGCCAAGGCTGGGCACGACACGGATCTCGGAACCGTCACCACCCACCTGCACCCAGGCCACGGCCTGACCGTCGGGGCGCCAGGTGGGCCAAGCCGCCCAGCCAGGCGCGTCGCTCAGGCGCAGGGGCGATGCGGAGTCGCGCTGCTTGACCCACACGCCGTGCACGCCGTCGTCGGGGCCGGACCAGACGAAGGCCACGCGGGTGCCGTCGGGGGAGAACGCGGGGTGGCGCTCGTGGCCGGCAAAGCTGGTCAGGGGCAGGGCTTCCAGGGAGGCGATGGCCGTGGGCAGGGACGCGGGGGGCGGCGCGTCGGAGCCGAAGAAACGCCGCCCAAAAAAGAGCGCGGCCACGGCGACCAGGGCCACGAGGGTGCCCCAGGGCAGGTAGCGGCGGCGAGGGGGCGGTGCGGACGAATTGAAGGGAGGCGCGGGGGTCGGCTCCGGGTCGGGGCGCGACGGCTCCACGGCGGGGGCCGTCGACTCCTCGGCAGGGGGCGTCGGCCCCGCGGCCACGGGCTCCTCATCCGGAGCCGGCGTCACCGGCGCCACCAACCGGTAGCCGTGATTACGGATGGTCTCGATGTAGACGGGCTGGCGTGGGTTGTCCCCCAGCACGCGGCGCAGGTCGCTGATGGCCCGGGTCAGGCTCTCCTCGCCGACGATGGTCTCGCCCCACACCTCGTCCAGCAACTCGTTGCGGGTAACGACCCGCCCCGGCACCCGCGCCAGGCGCACGAGCACGAGCATGACCCGCGGCTCGAGGCGCACCTCGCCGTCCGGACCGCTCACCCGATTCAACTCGGGCTGCACGAGCCACGAGTGCAGGCGAAAGGCAGGCGCGAAATCATCGGAGGAATTCATGGATACCGTGTCCTGCTGCCTCGGGGCAGCCCGTTACCGTCGCCGAACGGCGTCAATATACGACACGGAGGGGCCGGTCCGTTACTCCTGATTCAACGGGGGCAGGGCGAAGACGGCCCACACGGGGTAGTGGTCGCTGGCAGCGGTGGCGCGCACGACGCCGCGAGCGCCCGCCGTCAGGCCGCGATAGAACACGTGGTCCATCACGAGATCCTGGCCGGGCATTTTGCGGATGCGATTGGAGACGGTCGGCCCCTCGGACAGGCGCAGGTGCGAAAAACCCAGGTGCCGGCCGAGACGCCGCAGCCGGGTCACGTCCCACTCGGTGGCCGTGTTGAAGTCGCCCGCCACGATGACCGGTCCCGGCCCCAGACTGTCCAGGGCCGCGGCCGCCTGGGCGAGGCGCTTCTCCTGGTCGATGATCACCGTCGCCGTGTGGACCGAGACCACGTGCAGCACGCCGCGCCGGCCCAGGTCGAGGTCGGCCGTCAAGGCGAGGCGACGGTGACCCGTGACGGGCGTCGGGTGGGGCAGCATTTCCGAACGGCGGCCGACGATGGGCCAGCGGCTGAGCACGGCGTTGCCGAAAAGGCGCGCGTGGTGCGGGTGGACCGCCGCCGACGCGTACACGTGGTAAAAACCGAGGCTGTCGGCCAGGAAAGCCGCCCCCTCGGTGTCGAGTTCCTGGAGCAGAAGAATGTCGGCGGACGCCAGGCGGGGGTGGGCGCGCAGTTCGGCCAGCGCCGTGTCCAGGGCCTCGCCGTACTGGATGTTCCAGGTGACGACGCGCACGCTGTCGGGCACCGCCGCGCCGGGAAGGCCGGCAGCGGAGTGGACGACCACCTTGTCGGGAGCGTATCCTGCCCCCAGGCCACAGCCGGCCAGGAACACCAACCATACCGCCGCGCCCAGGTACCGTCGGGCCGAAAGCATCGGGTTCATCATCACTCCCATCCGTCCGGAGGTGCGGACATCATGTCGTCCTTCTTCGCCGACCGTCGAGCCCACGCGGGGTACGACCACGACGCCTACATGGAACTCATGGCCGTCCAGGCCGCGACCGAGCCTCCGGCCGACGACGACGAGGCCGCGGAGAAGATCGGCTACACCAAGCTGAACCTGCACCGCTCGACCCGCATCGTTCGCCACTGGCAACCGTCGGACGAACTGGCCGCCCTGGCCGCCCGCGTCACGACGCCCCAACTGTGGATGGTGCTCACCGAGCCCTGGTGCGGCGACTCGGCCCAATGTCTGCCCTGCATCGCCGTGCTGGCCGCTTCGGTGCCTTCGGTCGACCTGCGCATGATCCTGCGAGATGAGAACCTCGACATCATGGATCAGTTCCTCACCAATGGCAAAAGGAGCATCCCCGTCCTCGTCGCCTTCGACCCGGACGGTCGCGAGTTCTTTCGCTGGGGACCGCGCCCCGTCGCCGCCCAGGCGGTCGTCGATCAGGCCAAGACCGAAGGCCTCGAGAAACCTGAGCTACTCGAGCGTCTGCACCTGTGGTACGGACGCAACCGCGGTGCGGCCATGGACGCCGAACTCGTCGACATGCTGCGGCGGCATCTGGACGGCCCATGATCCTCCACGAGGACAGCCACTGGCTCGCCGTGGACAAGCCCACGGACCTGCCCACCCACGCGCCCCGGCCCGGTGTGCTCGGCGCCGTGGAGTGGCTGGCGCTCCACCTCGGCCATGAGACCCACATCGTCTCGCGCCTCGACGCCGGCACCAGCGGCGTGCTGCTGCTGGCCCGAGACCCGGCCACCGCCGCCCGCGCCGAACACATCCACGCCGCGGGCAACGCCGCCAAGACCTACGTGTTCCTGACCGCCGCCGGCGACGACCTCCCGGACAATTTTAATCGTGACGACGACCTTGACGGCAAGAGCGCCCACACAGCCTTCGTGCGCCTGGGCTCGGGCACGGTGGGCGGCCGCGACGTCGCCCGTTGGGAGGCCCGGCTCAGCCACGGGCGTCGGCACCAGATCCGTCGCCACGCTGCGGCGGCCGGCATCCCCCTGCTCGGCGACATCAAGTACGGTGGCCCCTCCTGGCCCCGCCTGGCGTTGCACTGCCGTGAGGTGATGTGGCCCGAGCTGGACGCGCCCGTGACGTGCCCCGAGCCCGCGTCGTTCACCGCCGCCACCGCCGATGACCTGGCCTGGACCGTCGCCTGCGAACGCCGCGGCGCCTGGCCGCAACAAGTGGCCGACGCCTGGCGCGCCGTCCACCGGGACGAGATCCCCGGCCTGCCCGCCGCCATCGACGTGTACGGACCTTGGCTCAACGCGGTGTGGTTCGACGAGACCGTGACCGCCGACGAAGCCGCCGCCCGCCTCGAACCGTGGCTCCGACGCGTGGCCGACCATGCCGGCTGCCGGGGCGGCGTCATCCGCACCCACGCCCGCAACCCCCATCAAAAAGGACTGGTGAGCGAACTGCGCCCCTGGGGCGAGGCGCCGTCGGGCCCGTTCACCGTGACCGAGCACGGCCTCACCTACGAGATCGACCTCCTGCGCACCCAGCACACGGGACTCTTCCTCGACCAGCGGGACACCCGGCGGCGGCTGTATCTTGCGGCCAAGGGCGCCCGTCTGGCCAACCTCTTCGCCTTCACCTGCTCGTTCTCCGTGGCGGCGGCGGCGGCCTCATGCGAAGTGGTCTTCAGCGTGGACACGGCCAAGGCCGGCCTGACCACGGGCAAGACGAATTTCGCCCTGAACGACCTCACGGAGTCGGGCCGCGGCAAGTTCATCCAGGAGGACGTCCGGCGCTGGTTCGACCGCCAACGGCGTCGGCGTTCGGAGAAGCCCGACGAGTTCGCCCCGCTGGATCTGGTGGTTTGCGACCCCCCCGTCTTCGCGGCGGGCAAGGGCGGCGCGCGCTTCAGCGTCGAGGAGGAGTGGCCGCGCTTGGCTGCGGCCGTGGCGGAGCTGCTCGGGCCCGACGGCCAGGCCGTCTTCGCCAACAACCACCGGAGCGGCGACCACCGGCGCTACCGGGCCCAGCTGGCGGAGCGGTTCAGCCGCGTGGAGGACCTGCGCCCGCCCATTGATTTTCCGGTGCTGCCTGACGGCGAACCTCATGTGCGCACGTTCTGGTGCCACGTCTGATCACCACATATCAGACCTAAACGCTTAGGGTTGCGGGAATCCCGGATCCAGTTACCATGTCCATATATGACAATCATTCCTGATAAGGAGGTTCTCATGGCCAAGAAACAGGATGGCTGCGTGAAACCCGTGGCCGGGCCCATCAATTCCAGCGACGGGGACCCGTCCCCCGACCCAACCCCCACCAAGGAGACGATGACCATGCAGGCACGCGTGGGGCGCGAGGCGCCCGATTTCGAGGCGACGGCCTACATCCCCGCCACCGGCGACTTCCAGCCGGTCAAGCTGTCCGACTACAAGGGGAAGTGGATCACCCTCTGCTTCTACCCCGGTGACTTCACCTTCGTCTGACCCACCGAATTGGCAGCGGTCGCTGCCATGCATGACGACCTGGAGGCCCTGGGCGTGCAGGTGCTCGCCATGAGCACCGACAGCCGGTTCACCCACAAGATCTGGCAGGAAGAGGAACTCTCGAAGATGGTCAAGGGTGGCGTGCCCTTTCCCATGCTCTCGGACGCCGGCGGCTGCATCGGCACCGTCTACGGCG
>JAUUZX010000308.1 GCA_030592025.1 bacterium
AACAAGTGCATCTGGTGCGGCCTCTGCACCACAGAATGTCCCACCGACGCCTGCCAGCACAGTCTCGACTACGACCATTCGCTCTACGACCGCAAACGGCTGGTCTACGAATTCGTCGATCCCGGGCAGCCGGTTCCCTGCCACAAGGAGCGCCGCCTGGACATGGGCTACTACGTGCCAGGCGCCGACTCGTCGTCCGACCCGACCCCGGAAAAGGGGGAGTGACTTGTCCGGAGATCTCGTCTTCTACGGATTCGCGCTGTTGACCGTGCTGGCCGGCTTCTTCGTCGTCTTCGCCCGCAACATCGTGCACGCCGGTTTCAGCCTGATGTTCACCCTCTTCGGTGTGGCCGGGCTGTTCGCCTTGCTCGGCGCCGACTTCCTGGCGGTGACCCAGATCATCGTCTACATCGGCGGCGTCCTGATCCTGATCCTCTTCGTGGTCATGATGACCCGCATCCCGCGCGGCGACCTGCCGCGCCACGGCTTCGACCACATGGTGCCGGCGGGCGCCCTGGCCATCGTGCTCTTCGCGCTGCTCTACAAGGTCGCCATGGGCACCGAGTGGGCCGTGCGCGACCCCGGGGCCGCCGACCCGACCATCTCGGAGATCGGCACCAGGCTGATGACCACGCACATCTTCCCCTTCGAGTTCGCGTCGCTGGTGCTGCTGGTCGCCATGATCGGCGCCGCCATCCTGATCCGCGAGCGCAAGGCGCCGTCCGGCGACGAACCGGCCGCACCGGATGAGGCAGCCGCACCCGCCGCACCCGACGAGGAGGTGCAGGCATGACCGTCGGCCTGGAGCATTACCTGACCGTCGGGGCGATCCTCTTCGCCCTCGGCGTGTTCGCCGTCATGACGCGCCGCAACACGGTCGCTCTCCTGATGGGCGTGGAACTGATCCTCAACGCGGCGAACATCAATTTCGTGGCCTTCGCCCGCTACGTGGAGACGGGGATCGAGGGTCATCTCATGGCGGCCTTCGTGATCGTGCTGGCCGCGGCCGAAGCCGCCGTCGGCCTGGCCATCGTGCTGGCCATGTTCCGCAATTTCGGGACGATCCACGTGGAGACCGTCAATCGGCTGAAGCGATAAGGGAGACGTTACGCGATGAGCGACAACGCCATCATCAGCAGCGCGCTGGCCGTCCTGTTCCTGCCGCTGTTCTCATTCGCGATCCTCTTCTTCCTCGGGAAGAAGCTTCCGCGCAGGGGTGACTGGCTCGGCGTGGGCGTGCTGGGGATCACCTGGCTGCTGTCGCTGCGCATCTTCGCCCACTTCTGGGGTGTCAATGATCCCGGTCTCACGGTCGAGGCCTCGTTGCGCTGGATAGACCTGGGCAGGTTCACCGCCGACGCGGGCCTCCTCGTCGACGGCATGACGGCGGTCATGCTGGTGGTGGTGAGCACCGTCAGCTTCATGGTGCACCTGTTCTCCGTGGGGTATATGCACGGCGACCGCCGCTATGAGAGGTACTTCGCCTTCCTCGGCTTCTTCACGTTCTCCATGCAGGGCATCGTGCTGAGCAACGGCCTGCTTTTCCTCTACGTCTTCTGGGAACTGGTGGGACTGTCCAGCTACCTGCTGATCGGCTTCTTCTTCGACAAGACCAGCGCCGCCAACGCCAACAAGAAGGCGTTCCTGACCAACCGCGTCGGAGACCTGGGCTTTTTCATAGGCATCCTGATCTTCTTCACCGCCTACGGCACCTTCAATTACCTGGAGCTGTTCGCGGCGATGCGGATCGATCCCCTCGGCGGCGCCCTGCTGACGTGGGCCGGCGTCGGCCTCTTCATGGGCTGTGTCGGCAAGTCGGCCCAGGCGCCCCTGCACATCTGGTTGCCCGACGCCATGGAGGGTCCCACGCCCGTCTCCGCCCTGATCCACGCCGCGACCATGGTCGCCGCCGGCGTCTACATGGTGGCGCGCCTGATGCCCCTCTTCGATCCCAACGCCCTGCTGGTGGTCGCCTATGTGGGCGCCGTCACCGCGTTTTTGGCCGCGACCATCGCCGTGGTCAAGACAGACATCAAGCGCTCGCTGGCCTATTCGACCGTGAGTCAGCTGGGCTACATGGTCATGGCCATGGGGGTGGGGGTCTCGACGGCGGGAATGTTCCATTTGACGACCCACGCCTTTTTCAAGTCCCTGCTGTTCCTGTGCGCCGGTTCGGTGATACACGCCGTGCACACCCAGGAAATGCCGCTGATGGGCGGGCTGCGCAAAAAGATGCCCATCACCTTCGCGACCTTCCTGATCGCCGCCCTGGCCATTTCGGGCGTGCCCTTCTTCTCGGGCTTCTACAGCAAGGACGCCATCCTGGCCGGCGCCTTGGCCTTCGGCATGACCGGCGCCCATTATGTGCCCTTCATCCTGGCCATCCTGGCCGCGGGCCTGACGGCCTTCTACATGTTCCGCATGGTGTTTTTGACCTTCATGGGCAAACCCCGCGATGAGAAGCGCTTCGCCAGCGCCCACGAGTCGCCCTGGACCATGTATGTGCCGCTGATGGTGCTGGCGTTCCTGGCGATCGTGTCGTCGGGCTGGCAGGGTCCCGACTCGGGCTGGTTCTCGCGCTTCGTGGCGCCCTACGACCTGGAGCGAATCGTCCAGGAACACGCACCGGCCGGACCGACGGCAGGCGGCGGACACGGCGTGGTCCACCACGCGCCGGACGCCGGGCTGTTGCCCCAGGCCCCGCACGGCGACGAGTACGCCGACGAGCACGCCGACACCCATGCGGCGCAAGAGACACACAACGATGTCGCCACGGGCGCCCACGCCGCCGGCCACGACGACCACCACGACGTGCACCATCGCGCCCACAACCTGGCCATGATCATGTCCATCGCCATCGCCGGCCTGGGTATCTTCCTGTCGTGGCTCACCTACATCCGCGGCGGCATCAGCGCTCCGCGGGTGCTGGCCCGGTTGCCGCGCGTGCATCACGTGCTGCAGAACATGTATTTCTTCGACCAGTTCTACGCGGCCACGATCTACCGGTTCGTGCTGTGGTTCAGCTGGCTCAACGGGGCCTTCGACCGCGTCGTGATCGACGGCATAGTCAACGGCTTCGGTTATCTGACCCGTCTGCTGAGCTGGTTCTCCGGCCTGGCGGACAAGTATATCGTGGATGGCCTGGTCAACGGCATCGGCGCCGCGATCCAGGGAGCCGGCGAGAGCGTCCGGCGCGTCCAGACCGGACGAATCCAGACATACCTGGTCTATGTCTGCTTTTCCGTCCTGTTGCTCGTGTTGGTGTTCCGCGCTGTGTAGCGGTTCATCGTTGAGAGGAGCGTCTAGATGGCTGACCACATTCTGTCCTGGATGACCTTTTTCCCGGTCATCGGCGCGGTGGCGATCATGTTCGTGCCCAGGGACAGGAAAGAAATCGTCAAGACCGTGGCCGTGGCGGCCGCCGCCGTGCCCCTGATCCTGGCGGTGCAACTCTTCGTGAACTTCGACCGGAGCATGACCGGCTTCCAGTTCGTGGAGCATTACCAGTGGATCAAGAGCTTCAACATCGAGTACCTCATGGGCGTCGACGGCCTGAGCGTACCGATGGTTCTGCTCACGGCGCTGCTCTCTTTCCTGTGCATCATCGCGTCGTGGAATATCGACAAGGCCGTCAAGGGCTACTTCGCCCTCTTCCTGTTGCTAGAGGCGGGCATGATGGGCGTCTTCTGCGCCCTGGACTTCTTCCTGTTCTACGTGTTCTGGGAAGTGATGCTGCTGCCGATGTATTTCCTGATCGGCATCT
>JAUUZX010000366.1 GCA_030592025.1 bacterium
CGAAAACTGGTCCCTGCTGCTGGACGTGCGGATCCTGCTCATGACCGTCCATCATGTGCTGCGGGGGGAGAACGCCTACTGATGCCGCCCTTGTCTCCATTCCTCGAGAATCTGCGTCCGCGCCAGTGGACGAAGAACCTGCTGCTGTTCGCCGGCGTGATTTTCGGCCAGCGCCTGGGCGAAACGGCCTGCATCGTACGGGCGGCCGTGGGCGCGGTCGTGTTTTGCCTGGCGTCGGGGGCCATCTACGTCTTCAACGACATCGCCGACCGCGAGCTCGACCAGCGGCATCCCTACAAGCGGTTGCGCCCGATCCCGTCGGGGCGGCTGGCGGTGGGCGCCGCCGCGCGGGGTGGCGGGGTGCTCGTGGTCCTGGTGCTCGTGGCGGCGTTCCTGCTCGGCGTACGGTTCGGCGCGGCGGTGGTCGCTTTCTTCGCCTGGAACTGGCTGTACACGAAGTTCCTCAAGGCCGTGCCGGTGCTGGACGTGACGGGCATCGGCATGAGCTTCGTCATCCGTGCGGTGGCCGGTGTGCTCGTGATCGAAGCCTCCTGTCCGGGGGTGACGATCTCGCCGTGGCTCCTGCTCTGCACCATGTTCCTGTCGCTGTTCCTCGGCTTCGCCAAGCGCCGCGACGAGTTCATCAAGGTGCAGCCGTCCGAGGACGGCGGGTCGCGACCGGTGTTGCGAGGGTACACCGAGCCCATGCTGAACGTGCTCATCGGCGTCAGCTTCGGCCTGACCAGCCTGGCCTACGCCCTCTACACCGTGTGGCCCGATACGGTGGCCCACTTCGGGACCCGCGACCTCGTCTACACCGTGCCCTTCGTGCTCGCGGGCCTGGGGCGTTACCTGTACCTGGTCTACCATGAGGGCAGGGGAGGCCGCCCCCACGAGATCCTCCTGAACGACGCGCTCCTGCAGGTCGTCGTGGTGGGTTGGGCGTTGGCGGCCATCAGCATCATCGGGGCCTGATCCCGGGGAGTTGGCATGCGCAGTGTTGTTGCCGTGGTGGAAGCCCGGCCCGAAACGATCCTGGACGATTACCGCCGCGTGTTCGATCTTGCGGGACTCGCGCCCCGCGAGGACGCCTGGCGCCTGGTGGTCGACGGGACGCCGGGAGCCCATGGGCGGGTCACCACGCCTCCCTGGCAACTGGCGGCTGCGCTGGAGCGGGGGGCCGCGAGTGCTCCCTGCGAGGTCTTTGCCGTGGGAAACCCGGACGAGGCATCTTGGGGCTCCGTGTTGGCGAAGGCGGGTGCGGGCCTGGCGACGAGCGATGCCTGGGGGCCCCGCCGCATGCGACCGGTGGAGCGGCTGGCCGCCCTGGAGGAGGCCCTGCCCGACGTGCCGACAGTGCCGGAAGGCCTGGTAGGGAAACCGGTGATGATCCTGGCCACCGCCGGGGTCGGCGGTGGATGGCCGGTGACGGCGGGGCTGGCCCTGCTGCAGCGGCTGCTGGCGCCGAGGCAGCGGCGCCGGTGCCGCGCGACGGGTGCCGAAATCGTGACCGATGTCCTGGCCCTGGCCCGGCAGGCGTTCAGCCTGGAGGGCGTGGCGGTGGACGGCACGCTCTGGCGGGTTCAGGCGGGCCGCAGCGGCGAGGAGACCCTCCAGGGCAACGTGCTGCTGGCGGGGGCCGACCCGGTGGCCGTCGATGCGGTGGCCTGCCGCCTGGCGGGGGGCGACCCGGCCCGGGTGCCCTGGCTGCGGCTCTGCGCCGAGCGGGGGCTGGGCCAGGCCGACCCGCGGCAGATCAGGGTGCGTGGGCACGACGAACTGAGCGATCTGGGCTTCGGGTTGCCACCGCGGTTGCTCGTGGCCGGCGGTCGGCGCCTGGGTGGCCTGGCCGGCCCGGCACACCGCTGGAACAACTGGCTTCGCCCCAGGAAGATGGTGGGGCTGCTGCCCTGGGCACGACGCCCCCGGTCCACGGTCTGGGATCGTTTGCGGATGGATTTTCGTACGGGTGAGGAGTGTTGATGATGCAGGAACCGGGTTACGTCAAGGGCCGCCGGGCCGTAGACCGCAAGGTTGTGATGCGGGCGCCGGCCAAGGTGAATCTCCACCTGGAGGTGCTGCGGCAGCGCCACGACGGCTACCATGACATCGAGACGATTTTCCAGGCCATCAAGATCTACGACCGGGTGACGGTCACCCTGCATGAGCGGCGCCCCGGTGGCGAACCGGACATCGCGCTCACGGTGCAGGGCGACGGGAACGTGCCCGCCGACACGTCCAATCTATGCTGGCAGGCCGCGCGTCATTTCTGCCGTGAGGCGAGGGTGTCGGGCTCGCTCTCCATCCACCTGGAGAAGGAGATCCCGTCGGCGGCCGGCCTGGGCGGCGGCAGCAGCGACGCGGCTGCGGTTCTGGTGGCCTGTGACCGACTGTTCGCCACAGCGTTCGAGACCGAGCGCCTGGAGCGCCTCGGTGCGGACCTTGGCGCGGACGTGCCTTTCTTCCTGCGGGGCGGGACGGTTCTCGGCAGGGGGCGGGGCACGGTGCTGACGTCCCTGCCGCCGGTGGTGACGGGACAGTTCCTTATCGTGAAACCCGACTTGCGGTTAAGTACCTCGGAGGTCTATGGTGATCTCAAAATGGGATTGACAGTCAACAGCGCCAAAGCTAACATCCAAGTCGTCAAGCCGATCCTGGCCAGATTTCCGCAGAAGACATGGCCGGGGTTCAATCGGCTCGAGGAGGTCGTGCTTCCGGCGCAGCCGTCGCTGCAGCGCTTGGTGCTGCGTTTGCGTGAACTGGCGTCGGTGGCGATGCTGTCCGGTAGTGGGTCGGCGGTTTTTGCCGTCTTCGCTGAAGGACGCGACCTGACCATGGTGAGGGGGGAATTCGAGCAGATGGGACTGTTCGTCCGAACAGTCGGGCCGCATACGGCGGGCGTCGAGGTCCTGGAGGGCTGACGGGGTCGACCTGCCGGGGGTCCAGCAACGGGCTCGCAGCGAGAGGGAGAACCTTGGAACTTTCTGAGATCAGAATCACGTTGCGTGATGACAACAAGTTGAAGGGGTTCGCAAGTATTACGCTCGAAAACGCGTTTGTCATCCGCGGGCTGAAGATCATTGAGGGTGCTTCCGGGCTGTTCATTGCGATGCCGAGTCGCAAGCGGCGCGACGGCACGTTCCAGGACATCGCCCATCCGATCAACATGGAGACCAGGGAGTGGATGGAGAGCCAGGTCATTGCGGCCTACCGGCGCGAATCCCTGCGAGTCGAGAACGGTGAGATCCCACCGCCATCCCCGGGGTCCTCTCGTGACGACAGTCACGGCTCCGTGATGGAGGAGAGCTACTAGCACGGATCTC
>JAUUZX010000192.1 GCA_030592025.1 bacterium
GAGCCGATGTCCCAGGCGCCGGTGCCCGCGTTGAAGGTGCCGAGGCTCGGGCTGGCGGCCTGAAGCAATAGCTCGGCGTCCTGCTGGAGCCCGACCACGAACCCCGTCGCCAGTTCCGGCCCCGCGTTGGTCGCGGCCAGGGTGTACACGACGGCGTCGCCGTTGGCGACGGTCGTTTCCGAGGCCACGAGGGTCAGGAGGACGTCGGTGCCCAGCAAATTCACGGAGATCGTGGCGGTGTTGTTCGTCGGGTCCGCGTCGGCCGGGGTCATGGCCGTGATGGCGACGGTGTGGTCGATGGTCGACCCCGTCTGGCCGGCCTCGACCCGGGCCGCCATTTCGAAAATGGCGGTGCTGTTGAAGTCGAGGTCGCCCACGTCCCAGACGCCGCTGGCGTCGTCGTAGGTACCTTGGGTCGTCATGGCGGAAAGGAAGGTCATGCCCGACGGCAGGGGGCCGGTGGTTGCGATGCCGGTGGTGGTCATCACGGCGGTGCTCGTTACCGTCGTCGTGAAAGTCACGGTGTCACCAATGGCCGCCTGCGTGACGTCGGCGTCGAGGGTCAACCCCAGGTCGGCGACGGCGGGATCGGCGAAGGCCACCCAGTTGTAGATGACGTTCGCGGTGTTGACCTCCGCACGGTCGCCCACGTCGAAGGCGTCCGCAGCGAGGCCAAGGATCCTGCCCGTATCACCATTGCGGTTCTCGAAGAAGTTCGTGAGATCGCCCGCGAGGGAGGCGCCGCGGTGAACGCCGTCCTCGTTGCCGTCGCCGCGCACGAGAAGCCAGGCCGGGTCGAGGCCGACGTTGGGGATGGTGCGCGGACTGCTGCCGTCACCCAGATAGGCTCCGGTCACCACGGCCTCGCGGACATCGTACCAGACGAGGTAGTGGTACGTTTCGCCCATGGCATTGGCCAGCGCGCTGGCGCCGACGGTGAAGTTCGTGTCACCGTGCAAGGTGATGGCGTTGTAGACAGGATTCTCGCCCCGCAGGAGGAAGCTCTCGAGGACGCCCATGGTGGCGGTTCTGAAGAGAGCGAACTCGGGGATCTCGCCCAGGACCATCGAGACGACGGGGCGGCCGGAGACATCGATGGAGTGGGACATGCCGCCGTCGCCGACGTAGGTGCCGACCTCCAGAACGCCGGGCACGGCTCGCATGGCCACCCAATGGTAGACCTCGCTTGAGGCGTTGACGGCGGCGTCGGCGCCCAGAGTGAAGCCGTCGGCGTCGAGGCTCGTGATGCGGTCGGCGTCGATGGGCTGGTTTTCGCCCATGTTCTTGGAGAAGCCGGCGGGCATGGTGGACGTTCGGCAGTAGGTGGCGGTGTTGGCTTCGGACTTCACGAAGACGACATCCGGCTGGAACCCTACGCCGGTGATGGCTCGTTCGACTGTGGAAGTGCCGTTGTAGGTCCCCGTCGCCATCCAGGTCTGACCACGGGCGGCGCCGGCGGCGCAAGCCAGGATGGCGAGGACCACGAGGGAAAGGCGATAACACTGTGCGAAACGCGCAGCCACTGTGCAGGACACTCCTGGGGTACGCCGGCCGTCGGGGCCGGGGACCATGGATTCCATTGACTTCGCCGTTATCGGTAATGGATTCTGCACCTTGAGCGTTGAGTCTCATGCAGCCCGGTCGTTCCCCGGGCGTCCTCGTCCCGTGGGAGAGCACCTTGCGTCGGCACCTTTGCGCCCTTCTTGTCTCCGCGTTTCTGCTGGCGCCCGCCGTCCGGGCCGAAATCCCCCGCGTGCCATGGCTCACGGACCCGACCTGGCCCGAGGTCCTGGCCGTCGCCCGGGCGGACACGGGCCACTCCATCCTCATCGATTTCCACGCGCCCTGGTGCGGCCCCTGCCGGCTCCTCGACGCCTTCGTCTACAACGAGGCCGAGGTCGTCGATGAGCTGGCGGACATGGTCACGGTGAAGATCGACATCGACGTGGCGGCCAACGCGGAGTTGCGGGAGAGGTTCGTCATCGAGCGCCTGCCGACCCTCGTCTGGTGCGACGCGGCCGGCGAGGAGGTGAACCGCTTCATCGGCTACCGCAACCCGGCGGAGTTCCTGAGCGAGGTGCGGCGGTTCCGTGAGCAGGAGCATTCCAGCTTCACCCTGGATGTGCGGCTGGCCGCGTCGCCGGAGGATCCGGTGCTGCTGCTGGAGATGGCCGACCTGGAGTCGCGGCGGGGGCACGACGAGCGCGCGGACATCCTTTACCGGCGGGCCGCCAACCGGCGCGAGGATCCGACCGCCCGGGCCCGCGCCCTGCTCGGCCTGGCCATGATGGCCCACCGGGACGGGCAGCAGATTGAGGCCCGACGTTCCGGTCGCGCAGCCGCGCGCATCGGTGCCGTATGGACCGAGGTGGTGGCCTTTCAGGAGGCGGTGGGCGACAGCCTGGGCCTGCTGGATACCTACCGGATGCGGTCCGCCGCGGACGACATGGACGTCGTCGCCCTGGACGGGTTCGCCCGCACGGCGGTCATGCTGGACGTGGAGATGGCGGAGGCGTCGCGCCACGCGTTGCGCGCCGTCGTGCTCAGCGACCGGGAGCCGGAGATCATGGCCACCCTCGCCGAGTGCTTCCACCGGCGGGGGCTCCACCGCAAGGCGATTCGGTGGCTCCGTGAAGCCCTAGCTGAGAACCCGGATCTTGCGGAGGCTCGGACCGCCGCCATGCAGGAGCGCCTGGCCGCCTACGAGGAGGCCCTCGCCGCCGATCCTTGGGGCCTGAAGGCCGGCCGTCGCCGTCGCTAGTTTCGGTGGGATATCATGAAAAAGGACCGGCCCCGTATAACGGGGCCGGTCCAACGGCGTGCCGGTGGGGGATTGGAGGGAGATACCGACAGGCCGTGTTTTCTTGATGCGGTGGGCCCATGTCCTGTGCCCTATGGACAAGATAATAACGAAGGTCCGACCAGCAATCAATGAAAATCTATGATAGTCTCGGGCAGTCCTTCCCGTTTTTGTGATATATTCTCGAAAAATCCCGCCGATTACGTCATGCGATCGTCACGGGCCCGTGATAATAGACCCACAATTCGCTCCCTCCCAAGAATTTCGCTACTATGGCGAGATCGTACTTCCCAGTGGGGAACGCGGATTTTCATTCCAGACCTATCCCTGAAAAAAATTAATGAAACCTGTATCCGCAACCCTCCGGGAGCGGATCAGGCCGGCGACTTCAATCGGTAGAGGTAGTAGGCCAGCGGGATGACCACCACGGTCAGGACCGTCGAGAGCAGCGAACCCATCATGAGCGAGATGGCCAGGCCCTGGAAGATCGGGTCGAAGACCATCACGAACGAACCGGTGATCACCGTGCCCGCCGTCAGGGCGATGGGCAGGAAACGCACCGCCCCCGCCTCGATCACGGCGTCCTTCAATTCGAGGCCGTCGGCGAGGCGGGTCTCGATGAAGTCGATCAACAGGATGCTGTTGCGGACCATGATCCCCGCCAGGGCGATCACCCCGATCATGGACGTCGCGGTGAAGAAGGCCCCGAACATGAGATGGCCGGGGATGATGCCGAGCAGCGTCAAGGGGATGGGGATCATCATCAGGATCGGCACCGTGAAATTCTGGAACATGCCCACGATGAGCAGATAGATGATGATGAGCACGATGGCGAAGCTGATGCCCAGGTCCCGGAAGACCTCGTAGGTGATGTGCCACTCGCCGTCCCACTTCATGGCGTAGCCCTCCTCGGTGAGGGGCTGCACCGTGGAGAGCTGCTCGATCTCCGTGCCGTCGGGCATGGTCAGCTCGGCGATCTTCTTCTTCATGTCGAGGATCGCGTACACCGGAGACTCGAGTTCGCCCGCCACGTCGGCCGTCACGTAGATCACGGATTTCAGGTTGCGGCGGTGGCGGCTCTTGGGGGCGGTCGTCTCCTCGAGGCGGACGATGTCCGACAGGGGCACCAGGGCGCCGTCGCGGCTGTACACGTACAGCTCGTTCAGGCTCTCGGGGCTCGAGCGGTCGGCCAGGGGCAGGCGCACGTTGATGGGCACGGGCTCGGCCGAGGAGTCGGCGTGGAGGCGCCCGCCGTCGTGGCCGTTGAGCGCCACGTTCAGGGTCATGGCCGCCTGCTGGGTGCTGACGCCGCGCACGGCGGCCCGCTCGCTGTCGATCACGAAGTCGTAGCGCACCTGGTCAGCCTCGACGTACCAGTCGATGTCCACGACACCCGGCGTGCTCTCGAAGACCTCCTTGATCTGACGCGCGGCCTCCATGCGCCCCTCGAAAGTGGGGCCGTAGACCTCGGCCACCAGGGTGGACAGCACGGGCGGTCCCGGCGGCACCTCGACGATCTTCACCGAGGCCCCGTAGCGTTCGGCGGCCTCCTGGATCGGTCCGCGCACGCGCTTCGCCAGGGCGTGGCTCTGGTCGCTGCGCTTGCTCTTGTCCACCAGGTTGACCTGGATGTCGGCCACGTTGGGTCCCTGCCGCATCATGTAGTGGCGGACGAGACCGCTGAAGTTCACGGGGGCCGCGGTGCCGGCGTAGATCTGGTAGTCGGTGACCTCGGGCACGGTGGCGAGGTAGTCGCCGATCTCCCGGGCGAGCTGGGTCGTCGTCTCGAGGGTCGTGCCCTCGGGCGTGTCGATGATGACCTGGAACTCGCTCTTGTTGTCCAAGGGCAGCATCTTGACCTGCACCGTCCGCGTGACGAACAGGAAGGTCGAGGCCACCGTGAGGCCGGCCACGATGAGCAGCGCGATCACGCCCCGGGACGGCTTGTCCACGAGGGGGCGCACGAGCTTGTTGTAGGTGCGGTAGATGGCCGTCTTGTGGAGCTGCGAGCTGTCGGTGCCGTCGCCCTGGAGGCTGCCCTCGCCGGGCATGTCCTCGCGCCACTCCTGCTTGGGCTTGAGCAGCCGGATGGCCAGCCAGGGCGAGATGGTCA
>JAUUZX010000108.1 GCA_030592025.1 bacterium
ATTCCCGTCGCTGTCCAGGTACTCGGCGAGACGCGCTCCCGTGCCCGCGGGCTCGATGGCGTCGTACTCGTCGTCCAGGCAGTTGCCCAGCAGGGACCAGTGGGTGACGCCGTCGACCAGCGCGGAAACCGGCGTGTAGACATCCAGCGCCATGGACCAACCCGCCAAGGGGCGGGTCTCGGGAGCGACCAGGCTCACGCCGGCGGTGCTCGCGAGGAACCCCTGTCCGGCCACGGTGCGGTTCAGGTCCGAGACCCAGTGGGCACCCGTCAGCAGCAGATCGTAAGAAGCGGGATGGGACTCCAGCAGCCCCACATCGTCCCCCGGGTCGCCGCCCACCTCGGCCGTGCCCAGGGTGAAGGCGGCGTGGTCGCCCGACGAGTACATGATCTTGTTGTACATGATGATCTGATCGGGCGTGGCGCGGCCACCCAGGCCGTTGCCCACCCCCGCGTCGGGTGCGTTGGTCTCGTAGATGTCGATGTCCACGCCCTCGATGAATCCGAGGTTGCGCAGGGAGATGATCCACTCCTCCCGGGAGCCGGAGTCGTCGGCGTCGTTCCACCACAGCCTGGGGGGCTGCAAGGGCAGCCATTCGTCGGTCCAGGGGTTCTGCCACCAGCCGCTGATCGACGGCAGGGCCCGCATGATGAATCGATGGTCGTACGATGATTCCAGGCCGAAGCGGGCGTAGTCGGTGGTGTCGGGCGGCAGGATCGCCCAGCTGCCGCCGGTCTGCTCGGCGCGGATGTAGTAGTGCAGCACATCGCCGGGATAGAGCAACCCGTTGTCGGGCAGATCGAAGGCCCACCGGTTCTCGACCAGAACCCCGACCTCGTTGTGGATCGGGACGCCGTTGGTGGTGCCGGTGACCGGATGGATGCGTGCCGCGTCAAAGAAGGTGTTGGGCTTGATCAAGTAGTGGAGCACCGGCGGCCCGGTCAGGATCGCGCCGACACCGAGGGGGGCGACGGTGCAGACGATGGAGTCGCCCGCCGCCACGCCCGGCACGAGGGACCCGCCCTGGGCGCGCGCCATGTCGAAGCGGACGTTGTTGCTGGCGGCGGTCGTGTGGTCGAAGGTGCCGCTGGCGGGGAAGGCGTCCTGGGCCAGTTCCGCCGGATGGGCCCACATGGAGGGTCCGAAGGTCGGCATGGCCGTCACCCTGACGTTGTCGAAGTACGGGGCCGGCGTCGCGTCGGCACCGGTCCCGGGCCAGAGCGCATCGATTTCATGCACGCCCAGGGCGATCTGGACCCACTGGGCGCCGGGGACCACAAGGCTGCTGATGTCCGCAGAAATGTGCTGGTAGCCTGCACCGCCGTAGTGGACAAACAGTGGATGGTTCTCCCTCAGCGTGCCGGGATCGCTGCTGGCGGTCGACCGCACCTTCCAGTAGGAGAATACGCCCGGCGTCCCTGGCGTGGGCAGTGAGTGCTGGTACAGGTCGAACTCCAACCGACCTCCCGTGTAGCCTTCAGGCCAGGCGATTACCGGCGAGCGAACCTCGTTGTAGAGGGAGAACTCCGGGCCCGCCAATCCGCCGTTCGTGTTCAGGACGGAGCCGTCTGGACCGTAGCACCAAGTGAGGCAATCGGTGCCGGTGCCGGGCAGGACTCCGTTGTCGACGAAGGCCACCTGTGGCGACGAATTCTGTGCGCAAGGGTCACGATCGTCGAGGTTAATGTGGATCGCCGCGAAATCGCCCACCGCCGCGCCAACCAGAGGCGTCCAGAGTGCTGGTGTGCCCGGTTCGCAGTCCTCGACGTGGTCTTCGGCCAGGTTGCCATTGACAATGACCCTGAGGTTGTCCAGCAGGGCGCCACATGCGGCTGGCGCTTCGCAGTCCTCGTCCGAACTCCGGTGGTCGGACTTGAAGATGATCTGGACCTTCAGGGTAACCGATGCCTTCTCCCCCGGCGCCGGGTAGGGCAGGTTGAACATGAAGATTTCGTCGATGGGGAAGTCGTGCTGGCCGCCGCCGCCCACGTCGATCGGTCGGACCTGGTCGTCGATGTCCGGACTGTCAACCTCGACCTTCACCAGGAGTTCTTCATCCTCGTCGTCGGGACAGAAGATGCATATGGCCTGGAACTCGATTGCCTGGAGGGCCTTGTCCGGAACGGTGTCGAAGGTCGTCGTGAACTCGAGGACCTGGTACCAGTTGTTGCCGTAGCCGCCGGAGCTGTCGGACAGCGAACAGGCCGGGTACTGGAAGGTGTTGCAGGACCAGGCGTGGTTGTCGATGACGGTGGGATCAAGGTCTTCGGCAAGGTAGTTGTCGATCTGCCAGTGGGTGGCGTCCTGGGCGGTCATGTCCACCGGGAACCAGCCGTTCCAGGAGGGAAAGGAACCGGTCTGGAATTCGGTCTCGAGCAGGACAACCGTATCCCGGGCGGCCTTGCTGCCGAATTGGGGGGCCGGGCCGGTCATGCGCGCGTCGGTCCGCAGGGGCGGCGGCATGACGTCGCCCGCCGCCACCGCGGGCAGCAGGAGCGCGGCCAGGATCGTGATGGTCAGGACGTTCTTCATGATCAATCCCCCGTCAATGTGCCGCGCGATGTGCGCCGCCGCGGTCGTCGAGTCACTCCATTTCGAACATGTAGCGCTCCATCACGCCGGTCCCGCGGGTCACGGTGATCGTCACCGGTCCCGGGTCCAGCACTCTCGTGTTCAGTCTCAGGTCCAGGCGTTCCGGTTCCTGGGGGTCGGGCGCTACCGGCCAGGCGGCCGCACTCCAGACCAGGCGTTCGCCGCTGCGCACCTCCAGGCCCACCCGCTCGTCCGCGGCGTAGGGCACATCGCTCCAGAGGGTGACCGTCAGGCCAGTGGCGTTCAGGTCGCGCACCAGGCGCGGCAACGGGGCGTCCGCGTCGCCGCGTACCGTAGGACCACCCGCATCCAGGTGCAGGGTGCGCGCAGGACCTACCGTCGGCCCGTCGCCCCCGCCACCCAGATACTGGAAGGTCGGGTAGGCCATGAGCAGGAATACGGCCGCCGCCACGAAGGCGGGCTGGCGCCAGAAATCCTCGAAGATGCGGCGGACTGCCTGCCAGGGGCGGGGCCGGCGGGCCCTCGCCCTGCTTTCCACCCACGGTTCCGGTGTGGTGACGATTTCCTCGAGCCGGTCCACGTCCGCGGCCATCTCCAGAATATCCCCGCGCAGGGCTGGTGAACTCACCAGCGCCTCGCGGATCCGCGCGCTGGTTGCCTCGTCGGCTACTCCCGCCAGGTAGTCCAGCAATTCGGCCTCGTTGGCGGGCAGGGTCGCGGCGGTGTCGTCTTCGTGCCTTGCCGCCCGCAACAGGGCGTCCATCTCCTGATCCTGCCGGTCTTGGCCGTCGCCGTGCTGCTTGTCCATGGTCACCATCCTTGAGGCGGTCGCCCGGCGCTGCTCAACGGAACGCACCGGGATCGATGCCGTCGGCTGCCAGAAGCCGCCGCAGATTCTTGCGGCACTCGCGCAGATCGTCCGAAGCTTTCTTGTTCCAATCGGCGGGCCAGCCCATGAGACGTACGAGTTCCCGTGGTTTGTAGCCGTCGGCGGCGCCCTGGACGAGGAGGCGGCACTTGTCCGTAAGGACCGTCAGAGCCGCTCGCACCTTGTCGAGGATCATGTCGCGGTCCACGCCGCCGTCCACGCGCGCGGTGGCCTCCGGATCCGGTACCTGTAGCGGTGTGCTGTCCGGATCGTCGTCCAGGGAAACCACGTTGGCCCGTTTCTCGCGCCGAACCGTGTCCAGGAAGCGATTGCGCACCACCAGCTGCAGCCAGGCGGCGAAGGGTCTCCCGCGGTCCCGGTAGCTGCGCAGCACCCGGAAGTCGTCCTTGCAGCAATGCAGGACCAAGTCGTGGACGACGTCTTCGCGCAGGTCGCGCGTCAGGCCGCGCAGGGCGGCGGGCGGGCAGATGCGTAGGAGATCCTTGGCGAAGGAATAGAGGCCGGCAAAGCAGCGCTCGGGGTCGCTGTCCAGTTGCTCGATAAAGTCCGGCCAAGACGCACCTAGACGAGATCCGCTCTCCTGGCCGGTGGCGCTTGGCTGTTGTCGAGCCACCCCCACCACCTTTTGTAATCGCAAGAGGATCAAGAATATACAGCATTTGAAGCCTCAACTCCACCGGAAATCGGGGATTCGTGGTCTCGGTGAGTCGAATCGAGCGCGTCCGACCGGCGCCCAAGCGCAAGCACGGCTTCGCGGCAACGTTCCGTGAAAGCCTCGGGCGAGTCCGCCTCCTTGAGGTCCGCGGCCGTCAACGGCTGACCGACCCGAATGCGTACGCTGTGGCCCCGCTGGGCCAGGATCTCCCGGAGAAGCAGGAGCGCGCCCAGGCGCGGATGCAACCAGGACAGGACGTGGAAGCGGCGCCGATTGGTCGCCTCGGCGTGGACCGGTACCACAGTAGCGCCGGTCAGACGCACCAAGGCGGCCAGGCCGGGCAACCAGGGCTTCTCCACGGCCTCGAAGGAGCCGAAGCGGCCGTGGGCCACCTCGCCCGCCGGCTCGATGCATAGAGAGTTGCCGCCGCGCACCCAGCGGACGGCCTGCTTCATGGCGGCTGCGTTGCGGATGTCTGCGCGCTGGGGGTCCACCAGGAACATGCGCCTGGCCAGAGCCGGCCAGCGTCCGAACCAGTGGTGGGCCATGGCCTTCATGTCGCCACGCGTTGCGTCGATGACCGCATGCACGACGAGTCCATCGCTGAACCCGCTGGGATGATTGGAAACGAAGATCACCGGGCCCGTGCGCGGGATCCGCGCCCGATCGGCCGGGAGGATTTTCGTGTGCAGCTCGAAAGCGTCGCGCAGGACCGCAAAGACCGGCCGCTCTGGCTCGGCGGCGATGGCCTGCTTCATCGTGCGATCGATGGCATCCAGGGCCGTGAGCTTCTCAAGAATCCTGGTCAGCATGATGCTGCCTCCTTAAGCCGCGATGGCGGCGACCACGGGGGCACCGGCATCGCATAGGTTCACGATCTGTCGCTGGCCTACGTCCTCCAGGGCGTGCAGGCCGGGCGTACGGGTCAAGGAAGCCTGCACACCACCGAGATAGAGCAGGCTGCGGGTGAGCTGGATCTGTTCGGGGACGATGGGATCGACGGTGCCGCTGAAATTCACGGGGAAGCCGCCGTTCACCAGAAAGAAGCTGCCGGCGCCGCGGGACACGCGGTACAGGCTGAAGCAGGGGTGGTTCCAGCGGCGTCCCTCCGGGTCGAGCGCCGGCGAACCGTCAGCGTGCCAGTGGGCGGGGTCGCCCAGGCACTCGGCGCCGCGGCGCAGGTTCCAGGCGCGGAACTCGACGTCCGCGGACGAGGCGCTGATCAGGAGCGCGCCCTCGCCGATGTGTTCGTAGTCGTCTTCGTCGAGCACGGGCAGGCCCGTGCAACCGACGACGATGCCGCCCCGTCGCAGCCCTGCGCGCAGGTCCCGCCCAACGACGAAACCGTCACAACGGGCCGCGGCCAAACGCAGTTCGTCATGGTCGTGGATCGTGACCACATGGCCGGTTTCCCGCAGCTCGGCGGCCACGGCGGCGCCGATGGCCCCGTAGCCGATCACCAGGGCGCTGCGGCCCGTGTCGAGGCCGGCGGCCGCGAGGCCGTCCAGCTTGCGTTTCAATTCGGTCACAACCGAAGTCGCGATCAGGGGCGACTCGTACTCGAGCTTCGCCCAGGACTCGGCCACGTTCACCACCGGTACCTGCAGGTCCAGATCGGCGATGGTGCGGATGCCACAGCGCGTCTGCTCCACGCAGGTGAAGTGGCGGCGCACGGCGTCGTAGCGGCGGTCGTGCAGCAGCCGGATGGCTCGGCCGCCGTCGTCGATCAGCAGCACGCGGCCCTGTTCGCTGCGGGCCGCGGCGCGGTCCAGGATGGTCACGATGCGCCGGTCCATCATGGCGTCGTTCTCGCAGTCGGTCGGCTGGTCGTCGCTGTCCGGGTGCACCAGGAAGCCCAGTTCCCGGCGCAGCAAGCTCGCCACGCGCGGATTGGTGGAGTAGGGCTTGCCCAGCAGGAAGACGTTGCGCGGAGCGACCCGGCCGGCCGTCAACCGCTGCACCAGGGAGGCGGTGGAGCC
>JAUUZX010000049.1 GCA_030592025.1 bacterium
AGAAGAGAGCCTCAGGCTGGAAAAGATCCAGAAGATGTACCTGGATGAAAGCCTGGCGGGAGCCAATGAACAGTACCACCTTTTCTTGAGGGCCAGGATGATCCCTGAAGAAGGAGGACGGTCCGCCCTGGAACTCGGATGCGGCAAAGGATTGTGGACTGAAAGACTGTGCGCCCTCTATGACGAAGTGGACGTGGTGGATGGATCCCGGCACCTCCTGGAAAACGTGCAACAGAGTCATGCGGAAAACCGGGCGAGGCTTCGTACCCACTGCTCCCTGATCGAGGAGTTTTCCTCCACGAAGCGATGGCACCATGTCAACATGACCTTCCTGCTCGAGCATGTGGAAGACCCGGTCGACCTTCTCAAGGGGCTGAAGAAATTCATGGGAAAGGACTCGGTCCTGTTCATCGCCGTTCCCAATGCTCTCTCCGTCCATCGGGTGGTCGCCCTGAGAATGGGCCTCATCCAGAGCGTCGATGAATTGTCGGACAACGACCGGAAGGTAGGCCACAGAAGGGTCTACACGCCCGAACTCCTCCATGACCAGGTTGTTTCAGCGGGGTTCAAGATCGAGGAAGAGATGAATGTCGGCCTGAAGCCGGTGACTCTGAAACAGATGGAAACCTGGTCCGTGGAAATGGTGTGGGCTTGTTGCGCTTCAGGTGACCTCTGCCCGGGAAACTCCGCCTACCTCGGCATGAGAGCATCCCTTTAGCGGCAACTCCCCTCAACCCGCACTCCCCGGCGTGGCCGACCAACGGGTCGTTCCCAGATCCACTCCTCGCCGAAGGGGTAAACGGTGGCGATGAAGCCCACGGTGCGGATGCCGTTGACACCATCGACCTTCGGCATGTAGATCGTGCTCACCGTGCGTCAAGGATCCAGTGCCGGTTGGCCTGGCCGAAGGCCCCTGTCAAGGGGCCCACGGGAGGTTGAGAGGTGGGGCCGCGGGTCGATATCGATTCAGCGATAGGTGTCGGGAGACGAAAAGGCAATCTGCTAACGAATCGACCCCACCAATTCATGGGTCTAGCCAGACTGGCCATGCGCCAAGCCGAACTGGGGCGGGCTGCCTCGACGGGATTCATCCCCCACGGAAATCCCCTGTGCCAAGGCAACCCTGGAACCCGACGGTCCCTCGCCAGACCGCCGGCTCCTACCCCCAGCCGATCACGCCGCGCGTCCCGAGTCGCGATGGACACGCGATCGCGCCGGCGGGCGCATAGTAAGACAATGCCGGAGGTCCCCTTTTGGATGCATCGGGAGGAAAGATTTTTCACTTTTTTTGGACGGGTGCCCTTGCGGGCCGAGGCGAGATGGTCCAAAATCGCCTTGGCGCACCATCGCGCCACTGAATTCGACCATGCCGGACCCTCGTCCGCGCTCATCGTCGATCCAGAGGGGGAACCATCATGCACAAGCTTATCGATGTCGCCGAAAAGCCCGTCATCAAGCCGGGGACCGAGCCCACGCCGGACGCCGAGCCTGCGCCCCAGGAAGCTTGCAGTTGTACCTGCGGTGAATCGAACGTGCGGAATGACTATCCGGACCCGCCGCCCATGAACTCCTCTGCGAGTTTCACAGCGGATACAGCCTAGTCCGGAAGGACCGCCTGCCAGTAGATCACCTCGCCCCAGCCGGGGCGGGTGTCCGTCCATTTGTGGAAGACGTAGTCCTGACCGTCGACGCGCCTGATTTCGTCGGGCAGAGGCGGCGCCAGGCCTTCGTCGATGCGGTCCATCATCGGCATGAGCAATTGGGCGAAGAAATCGTTGCCGCGCTGAACCTGGGCCTCGCTACGGTTCTCGGGGAAAAAATTGTTGTAGACATAATACTCGCCGTCCACCTCTACACTGTGATCGACTATGAAAAAGGTCTCCCCATCCAGGGTGTAGCCGGTGACCCGGACGATCTTTTTGGCGTCGGCCATCACCGTCTCATGCACCCTTTCGACCACATTGATCCGTTCCTCCATGGACAAGGATGGATTTCGAGGACTGCCATAGTGGTCCTTGGTGAACGTCGTTTCGAATCTGGACCTGGAAGACTCGCCTTGTTCGCGAAGCTGCACGGAGAAGCCATCGCTGCCCACATCGGTCTGAAACCCGACCAGGGAGACGACGAGGACGACGCAGGCCGCGGCCCCCACGGCCCAGTTGCGACGGCGACGGCGGCGTCGTGCAAAACCCGCCTCGAGTTGCCGGCGCAAAGCCGTGTCGGCGTCCGCCGGCAGGGACAACCCTTCACCGTGGGCCCGCCCGGTCTCCCTCAACAGGTTTTCTAAATGTTGGTCCTGTCGGTCGGAACCACTCATGACATCCTCTCCCCGTTCCCCCCGGCGGCCGGTTCTGAATCCCGCCGCTCCTTGATCTCGATCCACAGTTTCCTTCGGCCCCGCACCAGTCGGGACTTCACGGTCCCTTCGGGCATGCCGACGATGGCCGCCACCTCGGCCGTCGTGTGCTCCATCCAGTAGTGGAGGAGGAAGATCGTTCTGTTGGCGTCGTCCAGCACCGAAAGGCTCTCGTAGACGACGCGGTGCTCCTCTTCCATCACCAGGTTGTCGAGCGCGCTCGGCGCGCCATCCGGCAGCACCGCCACGCTCTCCAGAGGCACGGTCTCGTTACGCCCGGCGGCGCGGTGGTGCTGCCGGACGAGGTTCAGGGCGATCCTGAAGAGCCAGGCCCCGAAGGGCAAGCCCTGCCACCTGAACTTCCACAGCCGTTCCTGGGCCAGCAGGAAGGTCTCGGCCGTGAGATCCCGGGCAACATCCTCGTCCCGGGTCTTCAGCAGGAGGAAACGGTAGATCCCGTCGCGATACTTCTCATAGAAAACCAGAAAACGTTCCGGATCGACCCTGGCCCTCTCGAGCCAGTTCTTCTCCGTCGACAGTTCCCGGTCAGACATCGTCTGCTCCGGGGTGTCCGTTCCTTCCTACCATCTATAATATCCATTTCAAGTGGTTTTGGACTCACTCGCGGCGCCGTTTTTTCAGCCACTACCGCGTTGAAAATCCCCAACTTTTTATATGACAATAACCTACGCTCAACAAAATCACTGTTGGAGTTTATCAGCACGGCGATTCGATGACAACAGTCGCGGGCGATTCAGATCAAGATACGGTGCTGCCCTCGAGGAACGCCAACGCGTCGGGACCGCGGGTCGCGAGTTCCACGTGGAGCCTCAAGGTGGCCTCGACGCGGCGCCGCACGGCCGCGCACGCCGTCTCGGGGATCTCACCAGAGCGGGCCGGGCTGACGAAGCAGAGATCGCACAGGCGCACGGCCCAGCAGGTACGGCACCGGGGGGCGACCTGGTCGTGGAACGCCCGCTCGAGGTCGGCGGCTTTCGCCGGGTCAACGCCGGATCCTATCTCACCCAGAACAAGGCCCGTGCCCACGCGCTCGCAGGGTTGCAGTTGGCCGTCGGCACGCACGTGCAGCTTGCGCCCCCCCGGCCGGCAGCAACCGCCGGGCACGAGCGGACCCATGAGGGGGCCGCGGCGTCGGTGGTGGAAGCGGATGAGGCTCCCATCGAAGAGGCTGAGCAGGACGGGACTTGCCTCGTCGTGCCGGCCCTCGGCGCACGCCCGGACGTAGCGACCTCGAGCCGCTGCCATCTCCTCGGCGAGGCGCGGCGCGTGGGCCGCCGTGGCCTCGGCGAGGTCCGTGCCCTCCAGGTCGGCCGTCAGGACCCGGACATGGGGCGGCATGGCAACGCCGAACTCCTCGTAGGGCGAAAATTCGCGAAAGAAGCCCTCTATGTGCTCAAGATCGTAGGGCGGCGCGAGGACCGCCACGAAGGCCAGACGGTGGGCCGCATACCGATCCAGCGCCAGGACCCGGCGCACTCCTTCCAGCACCGCGGCATGACCACATCGATGGCGATCGTGGACCTCGGCCGGGCCGTCGAGGCTGATCTGCAGGGACACTTCGTGCTCGACGACGAAGCGGGCGACCTCATCGTCGATGAGCGTGCCGTTGGTGTCGATGATGAAGCGGAGGCGCGGCCAGTCGGTGCGGGCGCGGGCATCCTCCACCAACTCGCGGATCAGGTCGAACCGCAAGAGAGGTTCTCCGCCGTAGAACGAGACCGTCGGCGAAGGGGGCGGCGGGTCAGCTTCCGCCAAGGAGCGGATCGCGGCGATAGCCGTCCCGCGGGACATGTGGACGTCCCCGTGAGGCCGCTCACCCACCCGGCCGACCGTGTGGGGGCAGTAGGCGCAGCGCAGGTTGCATTGCTCGGTCAGCGAGAGGGTGAGGTGGCCGGGGACCGCCGGCGCGCGCTCAATGTCGCAGGCCGCGATGAGTTCGGGCCACCCGTCGCGGAAGATGCCCTCCTCCCTCTGGGCCGTGTACAGTTCCCGGCGGGCGCGCGCGACAGCCGCGGCACCGTGGCGGGCATCGCCGTCCGCGGAGAGCAGGGCGGCCAGCACCGGGTCGACCCGGTAGATCTCGTTGGTGGCGACGTCGTAGGCGCAGGTCCCGCCGGCTGCGTTGAAGACGTGGCAGGCGAGGGGCGAGGGCTTGGACGTCATGGTTCTGGCTACCCCCCTGTGATCACCGTCATCGGTCGGGGGCGATCATGACCTAGACCTTCGGCGGTGTCGAGTTCGACGGCACAGCGTCCTCCAGGTGTGCCATAATCGCCGGACATCCATCGCCACCTCCCGAGGAGCTCCCGACCATGCGCACCTTCCTGCCCGTCGCCCTGTTCATTCTCCTGGCGACGGCGTCCTTTGGGGCCGCGCCCTCCCTGGGCCAGACCTGGGCCCTGGGCGACGCCCTGACGACCATCCAGCGGCCGCTGCCCAACATCCCGAGCTTCGTCATGGTGGGCGACCATCTGCACGTGACCTGCGTGGCCCCGTCGAACACGACGGACTGGACCGTGCATCTGGAGCGCGGCGGGTTGGACATCCCCGTGACGGTGACCGGCGCGGACTGGGACCCACAGACCCTGTTGTGGACCGTGAGCGGCCCCATGCCCGTGGTCCCCATCTTCGACGTGTACGACCTGCACGTGACCGCCTCGAACGGCATCGACGACATGGCACGCCACGCGGTGCGGCCCTTTTCCACCTTCCCCGACGACTTCTACTTCATCCACGTCACCGACACCCACCTGCCCACGAACCTCTACTGGGACCAGGAAGGCTCCCGGGCCGACAGCTCGTCCACGGTGGACCTGCGGGAAATCTGCCACGACGTGAACGTCATCAACCCGGCCTTCGTCCTGCTCACGGGCGACTACGTCAACGAGGGCGAGTGCGAGGACTACCTCGACCTGCGCTACTACAGCCGGGCCCAACGCCAACTCTACGAGTTCGACGTGCCGGTCTTCCTGACCTCGGGCAACCACGACCTCGGCGGCTGGGACGACACCCCGCCCAACCAGGGCACCGCCCGCCGCGACTGGTGGCGCTTCTTCGGCTGGAAGATCCTCGACGACCCACCGGCGGTCCTGCCCTGGCGCTCCCAGGACTACAGCTTCGACTACGGGCGGGTCCACTTCATCGGCCTTGAGGCCTACCTCAACTACGACAGCTGGCGCTACCCCATCTACGGCGGCGAGAGCTTCACCGACAGCCAGATCGCCTGGCTCGAGCAGGACCTGGCCGCCGCCGCCGACGCCCACGCCCGCGTGCTCTTCTACCACCGCGACTTCCAGGACGAGTTGGACCTCGCGGCGCTGAACGCCGACATGGCCCTGTCGGGTCACACCCACCGGGACACCGACGACCACACCGCCCCCTACGACATCTCCACCAACAACGCCTGCCGGGGCGAACGGTCGTTCCGCCTCATCCGCTGGGAGAACGGCGCCCTCGACCCCCGCCCCACCCTCAATGCGGGGGCCGGTGGCCAGCTCCTGACGACGGACTTCATCCCCGCCAACGACGGCACCCACGATTTCGTGACCGTCACCATCGACAACAGCCACCCCGAGCGCTTCCAGGACGGCCAGGTGCAGGTGCTCATGCCCATCGCGTCGGGTTACGTGGCCACCGGCGGCGGCGTGACCCAGGTGGACGCTACCGGTTCGGTGGCGGTGTGCTACGTCGATGTGGACATCCCCGCGAGCGGCCTGACGACCGTGACCGTGGAGGCCCAGCACAGCGCGTCGGCGGACCTGCCCGGGGCCGACGGCCCGCGCCTCACCGGGGTCGTCCCCAACCCCTTCAACCCCTCCACGAGGATCGGCTACCACCTGTCCGCCCCGGCCCATGTCCGTTTGTCGATCTTCGACCTGCGGGGCCGCGAACTGGCCGTGCTCGTGGACGGCCACCGCGATGCCGGTGATCACGGGGAGAACTGGGGAGCCCGGGGCACGGACGGGACGGCACTGCCGTCGGGCTTGTATCTGGTGGGGTTCCGGGTGGACGGGTACAGCGAGGCGAGGAAGATCCTGTTGATGAAGTAGAACAGACGCCGGGTAATTCGGCTCAACGAATCAGTACCATCCGCTTCACGTCGCTGGAACTTCCGGCTTTGAGGACATAGAAGTAGGCCCCGGAGGATACGGCCCGGCCCCGGTCGTCGCAGCCGTTCCAGACGGCTGCATGCCGTCCGGCGTCGTGGGGTTCCTGTCCGAAAAGCGTCCTGATCACACGGCCCGACAAGTCGAATACCTCCAGGGTCACGGGAGACGACTTTGGCAGATCGAACGTAATGGTCGTCCTCGGATTGAATGGATTCGGGTGGTTCTGGGACAGGCAAAAGAGCAGCGGTAGGGGACTGACCGCCGAGACCGGCTCTATAACCAGATCGACCATGACAGTGTCGGGGCTACCCACGACGCCGTCCGCCACCACGACGAACGCGCCCTCATAGCTTCCGGCGACCAGACCCAACAGGTTGACTCCGACGGAGACCACAGCCGAAGACGACACTGTTCCGCTCGTCGGGTCTATGGTCAACCACTCCGCCTCGGAGGTTGCCGTGAAGTCGAAGGGAACGTCACCCGCGTTGGTGATCACGACGCCCTGGTCGGAAACCGTCCCCTGGACAGCCCCTGCGAACATCAGCGTGTCCGGTGCCACGACCAGTTTCGCCGGTCGAATTGTGGGCAGGCTCCATACATAGGCATCGCTCGATTCCAGGAACCCGAACTGGCCCAGGGTGGTCACCATGGAATCGGGCGTCCCCAAGTAACTCTGGTTCGACCAGGATTCCTCCACGCCATTCCAGGTGTAGAGATCGCTTGTTTCCATGAAGCCAAAGTTGCCCTCGGAACCGCGAATTGCCTGGGGCGTGCCCATGAAGGCCTGCTGCGACCACTGACCAGTAGTGAGATTCCAGACATAGGCGTCGCTCGACTCCAGGAATCCGAAGCTGCCCTCGCTGCCCGCCACCGAATGGCCCGTGCCCATGTAGCTTTGACCCGACCAGGTCGACGTTTCCCGGCTCCACACATAGGCATCGCTCGTCTCCATGGCGCCGAAATTTCCCGCGGAGCCTACAAGCGCTACGGAGTCCCCAAGATACTCCTGGGCAGACCATTGCGAGGTGAGGTGGTTCCAGGCATAGCAACCACTCGACTCCAGGAAGGCGATATTCCCCTCGGAACCGACGATCGAGTGGGCCGTGCCCATGTAATGCTGCCCCACCCACTGGGATGTCAGTTGATGCCATGCGTATCCGTCGCTGGTCTCCAACGCACCGAAGTTGCCTGCCGACCCTACCAGCGCAACAGCGTCGCCCAAGTACTCATGCACGGTCCATTGGGCTGTCAGGTGGTTCCAGGCACCGCAACCGCTCGACTCCAGGTAGGCAAAATTGCCCAAGGAGCCGACGATAGAGTGAGGGGAGCCGGTGTAGCTCTGCCCGGTCCACTG
>JAUUZX010000186.1 GCA_030592025.1 bacterium
ATGATCATCATCCCCGAGAGCAGCGACATGGTCGAGCTCATCCAGGTGCTCATGAATTTCTACTTCGACGAGTCCTGTGGCCAGTGCACGCCGTGCCGCGAGGGCACGGGGTGGCTCCACAAGATCGTCAAGCGCCTGCGGCGCGGCGAGGGCACGGCCGAGGATCTCGACCTCCTCGGTCACGTGTGCGACGGCATGGCCGGGCTGACCATCTGCCCCCTGTCCGACGCCGCGGTCATGCCCATGCGCAGCTTCCTCGACAAGTTCCGCCCCGAATTCGAAGCCCTCATCCAGGAGACCGCGCCGGCCGCTGCCACGAGCCGCTGGCCGCGGGGTGAGCAGGAGTGACAGGAATGGCCAAACTGACCATCGACGGCCAGGAGTACGAATTCCCCGACGGGACGAGTCTCTTCGACGCCTGTGCCGAGGCCCGGGGCGAAGCGCTGCCGCACTTCTGCTACCATCCGGACCTGTCCATCGCGGGCGTGTGCCGGCTCTGCCAGGTGGAGGTCGAGGGCATGCCCAAGCTGACCATCGCCTGCAACACCGGGGTGAGGGACGGCATGGTCGTCAACACGCGCAGCGACAAGGTGCGCAAGGCGGCCCAGCAGATCCTGGAGATGCACCTCATCAACCATCCGGTGGACTGCCCCATCTGCGACCAGGCGGGGGAGTGCGGCCTCCAGAACCAGTACATGGAGTATGGCCTGTACGACTCGGAGGTCGACGAGGGGAGCAAGGTCCACAAGGAGAAGGCCCAGGTCATCGGGCCCCATGTCGTGCTGGACAAGGAGCGCTGCGTGCTGTGCAGCCGTTGCGTGCGCTTCTGCAACGAGGTCACGGGCACGGGCGAACTGGGCATCTTCAACCGGGGCGACCGGGCCGAGATCGGCGTCGCGCCCGGCACGGAACTGGACAACAACTACAGCCTCAACACGGTGGACATCTGCCCCGTGGGCGCCCTCACCAGCCGCGATTTCCGCTTTCAGAAACGGGTGTGGATGCTCAAGAGCGCGGCGGGGATCTGCCCCGGCTGCGCCACCGGCTGCAACGTGCGCATCGACCACGAGGCCGGCCGCATCTACCGGCTCAAGCCCCGCCGCAACACCGAGGTGAACGGCGCCTGGATGTGCGACATGGGCCGCATGATCTACAAGGACGTCCACGACGAGGGCCGCCTCACGACGCCGCTGCAGGGGGGCGAAAGCCGTCCCTGGGCGGACCTGGAAACGGAACTCGGCAGCCTGCTGACGGCGGGGTCCGTGGCCCTGGTGATCGCCAGCGGTTGGCGCACCGTCGAGGAACTGTACCTGCTCAAGCGCCTGGCCGATCGCCTGGGCGTTTCCGAGTTGAGCGGTGGCCTGGCGAACGCGGACCGGGGAGAAGGGGACGACCTGCTCCTGGACGCCGACCGTCAGCCGAACCGCAAGGGACTGCAACTGCTGGGCTTCGTCGAGGACGACGCCACGACCCTGGCCTCCCGCATCGGCGCGGCCCAGGGCACGATCCTGATCCTGGGCGGCGATCCGGCGTCCGATCCGGCGGTGGCTGCGGCCCTGGCCGGCAAGACCGTGATCGCCGTGGCGAGCCATCGCGACGCGACGGCGCAGGCCGCCGGCCTGGCCCTGCCCGGGGCCATGTGGGCCGAGACCCCCGGAACATTCATGAATCGCCAGGGACGCCTGCAGGGCTTTGCCCAGGCGGTGGCCCGTCCGGATCGGGTGCGCGAGATCTGGCGCATCCTTGCCGAGTGGCTTGCCGCCGCCGGGGACGAGGACGCGCCGGGAAGCCTGCGCGCCGTCCGCAGCCTGGCCTCGACCGACCTGGCCCTGCCCGACCTGAACACGCTGCCCGCAGTGGGTGCCCTGCCCACCGCCGGAGGTGAGAGCTGATGGATGTGTTGCTGGAGAGCCTGGCGAAGATCCTCTTTATGTTCCTGCTCATCCTGGGGCTGGTGCCGCCGCTGATCTGGGCCGAGCGCAAGGGCGCCGGCTACATCCAGGACCGCACGGGCCCCAACCGCGCGGACATCGCCGGTGTGCGCCTGGCTGGCCTGATCCACCCCATCGCCGATGTGCTGAAGCTCGTCTTCAAGGAGGACATCGCGCCGACCCACCGTCACCGGGCCCTGTACAACCTGGCGCCCTGGCTGGTGATGGCCGTCGCCCTCAGCACCTACGCGGTCATCCCCTTCGGCGACCACCTGACCGTGGCCGGCAAGAAGATCCCCCTCATCGTGGCCGACCTGAACGTGGGCCTGCTGTACATTCTGGCCGTGTCGAGTCTCGGCACCTACGGCGTGGTCATGGCGGGCTGGGCGTCCAACAACAAGTTCACCTTCCTGGGCGGCATCCGGGCCACGTCCCAGATGATCAGCTACGAGATCAGCATGGGCCTGGCCCTCATGGGCCTCATGCTCGTCTTCGGCAGCCTGCGCATGACCGATATCGTGGCGGGGCAGGGTGATCTCCTGTTCGGCTTCCTGCCGCGGTGGGGCGTCGTGATCCAGCCCCTGGGCTTCGTCCTCTTCATCACCGCGGTCTTCGCCGAGACCAACCGCAACCCCTTCGACCTGCCCGAGGGCGAGTCGGAGATCGTGGCCGGCTACCATCTGGAGTACAGCTCCCTCAAGTTCGCGCTGTTCTTCATGGCCGAGTACTGCCACATGGTCGTGGGGGCGGCGCTGATCAGTGCGCTCTACTTCGGCGGCTACCAGATACCGGGGCTGCCGCGTCCGGTGCTCGAGGCCAACGCGGGGCTCCTGCTGACCATCAAGCTCGTCGTCGTGACCCTTGCCTCCCTCCTGTTCGCGGTGCTGTTCCTGCGCCGGGCACAGAGGGAGAAGGGCAAGTTCAACGACGCCCGCGATCGCGAACCGATGCTCGGCATGCTGTTCTGGTTCGTGGTGGCGGCAGGTGCGGTGGGCGGCCTGCTGCTGCGGCCCTGGACCATCGGGCCGGGGGGGGCGGATCTGGTCGCGTCCATCTTCCAGGTGAGCATGTTCGTGGGGAAGGTCGTCTTCTTCTCCTGGCTGTTCATCTGGGTGCGCTGGACCTTGCCGAGGTTCCGCTACGACCAGCTCATGAGTCTGGGCTGGAAGGTCATGCTGCCCCTGGGGCTGGCCAATCTCGTCGTCACCGCGGTGGTGATGGCGCTCATCTGACCGGGCAGCGTCCCGGATCTGGACCTTGACGCCGGCCCGGCCGGCTCGTGACCTCGTTCTACGGGGAGAGATATGAGTTTCGAAGGACTGCCCAAGGGCAGCTGCAACAAGAAGCAATCGTTCCGCGAGTCGATCTACCTCTGGGAGATCCTCCGGGGCCTGGGGGTGACCATCGGTCACCTGATCCACAACATCTTCCACACGGAAGACATGCCGACGCGGCAGTACCCCGAGGAGAAGCACGTCTACAGCGACCGCTTCCGGGGCCGGCACCGTCTCATGCAGCGCGACGACGGTTCGCCCAAGTGCGTGGCCTGCCAGATGTGCTCGACCTACTGCCCGGCGGACTGCATCACGATCGTGGCGGCCGAGCATCCGGACCCGGCCATCGAGAAGTACCCGCTGAGTTTCGACATCGACCTCCTGCGCTGCGTCTATTGCGGACTCTGCGAGGAGGCCTGCCCCTGCGACGCCATCCGGCTCGACACGGGCATCTACGAGATCGCCGCCGACGAGCGCGAAAAGTTTGTCGTCGGCAAGGAGTTCCTGCTGAACAACGCCACCGACGGGACCCTTTGACCCGGGAGGGGAAGTTGCACATGGAAGGTATCCTGTTCTGGGTCTGCGGCTCGCTGATGGTGCTGGGTGGTCTCATGACCGTCATCCAGCGCAGCGCCGTGGTCTCAGCCGTCTGGCTGATTTTCGCCTTCATCTGCGCGGCGGGGATCTTCGCGGTCCTGGACGCGCCTTTCCTGGCCGTCATGCAGGTGCTGGTGTACGCCGGCGCGATCATGGTGCTGTTCATCTTCGTGATCATGATGCTGCAGGGCCCCACCCTGGAGGGGGAGCGTCGTCGGCTGAAGCTGCCCCTGTGGCCCGCGGTGGCCATCCCGCCGGCGGCGGTGCTGGCCCTGGTCGCCGGGTGGATCCAGCGGGAGGGCACGCGCTCCTTCGGTGCCGCGTCTCCCGAAGGATTCGGTTCGCCGATCCACATCGCCGAACTGCTGCTGGGTCGCTACGTCCTGGCCTTCGAATTGATCTCGGTCGTGCTGCTGGTCGCCATCGTGGGTGCGCTGGCCATCGGCAAGGAAGCGAGGGTGCTGCCGTGGAAGTGACCCTGACCCACTACCTGGTGCTGGCAACGCTCCTGTTCCTGACGGGGATGGTCGGCTTCATGGTGCGGCGCAACGCCATCGTCATGCTCATGTGCGTCGAGCTCATGCTCTGTGCGGTGAACATCGTGTTCGCCGCCTTCAGTCGGCTGCACGGTGACGCGGGCGGCCACGTATTCGGCCTGATGAATTTCGCGGTAGCGGCAGCGGAGGCGTCCATCGGGCTTGCCCTCCTGGTGGAGATCTTCCGCCGGCGCCGCACCGTTGATGTCGATGAACTCACAGCCCTGATGGAGTAACGCAGTGGAGAGCCACGCCACCGAAATCCTCCTGCGCTGGATCGTCCTCGTGCCCCTGCTGGGTGCGGTGACGAACGGTCTCCTCAATCGCCGTCTGCCCCGGCAGATGGCGGGGTTGCTGGCCTGCGCGGCGGTGGGGGTGAGTTTCGCCCTCTCGATCATCGTGTTCCTGCGGTTGCTGAACGTGCCGGCCGCCGAACGCTTCGTCTCCGACACCATGGGCACCTGGATCGGCTTTGGATCCCTGCGTGTGGACCTGGCCTTCGCCATGGACCCCCTGGGCGCGGTGATGGCCCTGATCGTCACGGGCGTGGGCTTCCTGATCCACATCTACTCCCTGGGCTACATGGCCCACGACAAGGGCTCCCAGCGCTTCTTCGCCTACCTGAACCTGTTCATCTTCGCCATGATGACCCTGGTCCTGGGTGAGAATC
>JAUUZX010000043.1 GCA_030592025.1 bacterium
CATTCAGGGCGCCACCGTCGGCGCCGTCCTGAATACCGACGCCCGCGTCGAGGCCCTCGATCAGGCTGACCCCCAGCCGGCCAACGATACGGCCGCCGTCACCGTCACCGTCATCGACCTGGTGGCCGACGCCGACCTGCAACTCTCCATCCTCGCGGACGACCCGGCGCCCGAGGTGGGGACCACCGTCACCTACATCCTCACGGTGGGCAACGCGGGCCCGGACGCGGCCACCAACGTGGCCGTCGCCGACACCCTGCCGCCAGGGCTCTCGTTCACCAACGCCTCCGCCTCCCTGGGTACCTACGACGGCGGCACCGGTATCTGGTCCGTGGGCGCGCTGGGCGTGGGCGCCATCGCCACCCTGCAGCTCACCGCCGACGTGCTGCCCGCCGCGGCCGGCACGACGGTGACGAACCTGGCGGCGGTGAGCGCCGACCAGAACGACTCCCATCCCGACGACAACACGGCCCAGGTGGGCGTGGACGTCCCGGCCGTCTCGGTGACGCCCTATCTCACCGTCATCCCCATGACCGGCTCACGGGTCACGATCCGTCCGGGCGACGGAGCGCGGCCTGTCCTAACCTTCTCCGTGGTGAACCACGGCGCCGTGGCGGACACCATCAGTTCGCTCACGGTCGCGAACCTCACCGATGGGCCGACCGCGCCCACCCAGGGTCATCTGGACGCCGAGTGGTCGTCACTCACGACCCTCGCCCTGGAGCACGGCGTCTTCCCCGTCACGGATCTTTCCGTGAGTGAGGCCACCTTCTTCGACGGCGACGCCCTTTTCGACGGCCTGGGCTGGGTCCTGGCCCCCGGCGACACCCTCGATGTGAACATCTCCGGCACCCCGTCCCTCGCGGCTCGTGACGGCGCCGAACTCATGGTCGGCCTGTCCGACCCCACAGCCATCACCGCCAACCAGGAAGTGCTTTTCGAATCCGGCTCTCCCTTGAGGAGCGGGCACAGGCTGCTCATCGACGGCTTCATCGCCCGGCAGGCGACCCTGCACGAGGTGCCCTACCGTCTGCTGGCCGTGGGTTCCCTGCGCAACCTGATTCTCGACATCACCGTGCCGTCCAACGGCTACGAGACCGACCGGATCTACGGGCTGAACCTGATCAACCGCGGATCGGCCCTGCCCGGGGCCGACATCGCCCGCATGGAGGCCTGGAGCGACAACGGCGACGGCGTGTTCTCGGCCGCGACCGACACGCCGCTGGGCGAGCTCATCAACTCCGGCGAACGCTGGCAGCTCACGGGCCTGAACCAGTTCGTGGGCCTGACCGGGCGTCGCATCTTCGTCACGGCCGATATCGCCGAGACGGCCCAACCGGCCCGGAACATCCGCATGGGCCTGCCCCTCGAGTACGGCCCCGGCGTCGAGATGGTCAGCGGCAACGACGGCCCCGTGGACACGGGCCTCGAGAACAAGAGCAGCCAGGGCATCAGCGTGACGGACCGGGTCATCGTGACCGCCGACTGGATCCAGCCCGGCTTCGTCAACCCGGGCGACCGCACCGTGCCCCTGCTGAGCGCCAACCTCACCAACACCTACGACGTGGACCAGACGTTGTCGATGCTGACGGTCACCAACGCCAGCGAAGGCCTCGCCGGCACCACGACCGCCGAACGTGACGCCATCATCCAGCAGGTCGTCCTGCGCCTGGACGGCGACGACGACGGCTATCTGGACGACCTCGCCACGGACCCGCTCCTCGGCTCCAGCAGCTTCGTCGACAGCCTCGCCACCTTCGGCGGCATCGATCTGATGCTGCCGGCGGGCGCCTCGCGCCGCATCTTCGTCACCGGGGACATCGGCCTGACCACGTCCGCCGAGGGCGACCGGATCGCTCTCCTCGTGGCGGACGCTTCAGCCATCCAGATCCCCGGCGCGACGACCGTCTCCACCTGGCCCCTGGCTTCGGACACCGACTGGACCGTGGACGGCATGGTCGCCGCCCAGATCACCACCGGGCCCGTGCCTGTGCAATCCCTCGGACCCCTGGATGGTCCGACCCTGGCGCTGGACATCCTCGTGCCCTCCAACGGCTACCTCACCGATGAACTCATCGGCGTGACCCTCGTCAACGAAGGCACGGCAACGTCGGCGGATCTCAGCCGGGTGCGCCTGTGGGCCGACGGCGGCGATGGCGCCTTCGACGGCGGCAACTCCGACGATTCCGACCTCGGCGACCTGGTCTGGAACACGGACCGCTGGTCGAGCCCCGTGCTCAATCGACCGGTCGACCTGGCGGGGCTCAGGCTCTTCGCCAGCATCGACGTGGGCAACGCACCCACCGATTCGGCCACCGTGCGCCTCACCGTGCCCCTGAACGGTCTGCGCATGGTCTCCCGGAACACCGGCCCCCTGGACGAACCGGTTGTGGCCGACGGCACCCTCGTGCTCTCGACGTCACCGGTGCAGACGACGGTGGTCTTCGACGCGGCTGCCTCTACCGTCGGCCAGGCCGGCGTGATCCGCATGACGGTGCGCAACGCCGGCAACGAGCCGTTGACCAACGTCTTCCCGACACTCCTCATGATCGACGGCACTGCCGGCCTCGATGTGGGCACCTCCCAACCCGCCTCCGTCGACTTGGCCGTCGATGCCGAAGCCCAGTTCACCTGGGATTGCACATCGACCGCCGCCGGCGAGGTCTGGGTGATCGCCAACGCCCAGGGCGACGGCGCCGTCGAGACCTTCGGTTCGGCGCCGACCCCGACGCCGGTCCACACCGTCTACGACCCGGCCGTGCAGCTCGACCTGTACCCCGTCGCCAGCCTGCCAACATCGGTGAACAAGGGCCAGACGGGCCTCGTGCCCCTGACGCTGACCCTCGTGAACCCCGGTGGCGGGACCGTCTCGGACATCGCCCTGACCCACCTGCGCCTGCGTCTGGCCGAAACTCCCGGCGGCGCTGGCATCATCCCGGCGGGTCTCGTGGCCGCGGTATCGGTAAGCGAGGGCACCAACGTCTACGCAGCCCTCGATACCCTGCCCACCACCGGCGCCGATATCGATCTCTACTTCGCCGAACCCGCGATCATCACCCATCGCGAGCCGGTGACCCTCGGCATCCGCCTGGATCTCGAACTGAACACGACGGCCACCTCGTTCGTCGTGTCCCTCGAGGACGCTTCGTTCGTGGGCGCCATCGACCACGTGAGCACCGCGTCGGTGCTCGTCGACGTGACCGGCGGAGCCTTCCCCATCCGCACCGACCAGGCGAACCTGGCCGCACCGGCGGGCGTGCTTGCCGTGGCCATGGTGGACGGACCGGCCCACGCCGCCGCGCCGGGCCAAACCGCCGTCACCCTGGCGGCGGTGACCCTGGCGAACGAGGCGAACGACGCGTCGTCGTCGGCCATCAACGTCACGACCCTCGCGTTCGTGCTGCGCGACTCCCTCGGCGTGCCCATCGCCGACCCGGGCTCCTACCTGGGCGACGTGACGGTGCGCAACATCTACCAGCAGTTCTTCCAGGGGACGGCGACGATCGTCGCGGACTCGATCCTCGTGACCACCCTGGACACCCCGGTGATCGTCGCCGCCGACGCGGTGATGGGCCTCGAACTGATCGCCGATCTGCAACCGGACGCACCCCTGGGATCCTTCATCCCGGTGCTCGCGAACCCCGACTACTTCACGGGCCTGGACGCCAACAACGGCGATCCCGTGCCCATCGACGATACCGGGACCCTGCCCGGTCCGCGCCTCGACATCCTGGGTGACCCCGGTGGCGTGAACGCGAGCGGACGCGGGCTGCTGCCGTCGGACATCGCCGTGGGCAGCAGCGCCATCCCGATCCTCGAGGTCACCCTCGGCCACCTGGGCACCATCGGTTCGGCTCCCGTCGCCGTCGACAGCATCTCCGTCACGGTGCTCGACGCCGGCGGTCACCCCATCGACCCGGCGGGACTCTTCTCCCGCCTGCGGATCATGCAGGGGACCGCCACCGCCGGTGACCTCTTCGACCCGACCTCTTCCCTCGGCCGCGTGACCGTGCCGACGTCGGCGCTGTCCATCGCCCCCTCCACCGCCATCGTCCTGACCCTGACGGCCGATCTGGCCCCCGGGGTCGACCAGGGTGCGTTCCAGTTCTCCCTGACCAGCAGCGGCATCGCCCTGCGCAACGCGGTGACCGGCGATCTCGTGGACGCCACCACCACCGCGCCGGGCTGGCCCCTCCTGTCGGGTCTGGCGCGGATCGTCGTGCCGGCCGAGGAACTGGCCATCTCGGGCACGAGCCTCATGCCACCGCTGCTGGCCGCCAGCGGCGAAGCCTACCCGGCCCTGGCCCTCGAGGTGCGGAACACCGCGACGGCGGGGGCCGGCACCATCGAACTGCACGACATCGTGCTGGAGCAGCCGGTACGGGGCAGCGGCGATCTGGCCCTCGGGCAGGTCGCGGCATCCATCGAGGTACGTTCCGGATCGACCCTGCTGGGCACGGTCACCGACCTGCTCCCGGACGCCGAAACCGCCACCATCATCCTCGCAGCCCCCTTGTCCATCGCGGCCGCCGCCACGACCGGGATCCAGGTCTTGATCACCGTCCGCGACGACGCCCCGGCCGGGGCCCTCACCCTGAGCATGGGCGAGGCGGGCCTCGTGGCGGGACCCTCGGGCGCCGGCCCCGGCGGCATCCGCATCGTCCCCGAGCCGGGTCAGGTCCTGCCTCTGATCACCGAGGTCGGCAACCTGGCCGCCGCCGACCTGGCCACGAGCTACATCAACTTCCCCAACCCCTTTGCCGCCGGACGGCAGTCCACGACCTTCGCGTTCATCCTGCCCCGACCGGGGACGGTCACCCTGCGCCTGCTCACGCCCCACGGCGAACCGGTGGCCACGGTCATCGACCGCGAGCCCCGGAGCGCCGGCTTCCACCAGAGTGATGGGTGGGACGGCGTGAACGGACGCGGCGTGACCGTGCGCAACGGCGTCTACCTCGCGGAGATCGTGGTGGACTTCGATGACGGGTCCCGCGAGCGGCACCTGCGAAAAGTGGCGGTGGTCCGATGAACGCGCCGCGCTGGGCAGGCGCTCTCCTGATGACGGCCGCCCTGCTGGCCGGACCGGTCCTCGCCGCGGATGACGGCGGCGGGCGCTCGGTCTTCGCCCGCGGCGCCGGCGAACGCGCCCTGGCCATGGGCGGCGCCTACGGGGCCGTGGCCGACGACGCCCCGGGCCTCTTCTGGAACCCGGCCGGTTTGGCCCGCCTGGACCGCCTGGCGTTCTCCGCCTCCCACACCGACCTCATCGGCATGGGCTTCTACGAGCAGTACGGCGTCGTCGCGATGCCGAGCTGGCGTCTGGGCACCTTCGCACTGGCCCTGCGGCGCTTCGGTGTCGACGGCATCGAAGGCCGCGACGACCGCGGCGGCATCACCGACGACAACCTCTCCGACGCCGAGACCGAGCTCTCCGTGGGCTACGGTCGCGCCCTGGGCGAAGCCTGGTCCTTCGGCGCGGCGGTCAAGTTTCAGCAGCAGGAGCTCGCCGGCCACAGCGGCGGCGGCCTGGGGCTGGACGTGGGTGTCCTGGTCAAACCCCTGCTTGCGGGAGGTGGCACGTCCGCACTGGCCCAGGGCTTCAGCGTCGGCGTGAGCTTCCGCAACCTCATCGAGCCCACGATCACCCTCGACGACGACGACGTCACCGATCCCGGCAGTGTGCGCCTCGGCACCGCGCTCGAGCTGCCCGCCGGCGACCGCATCCGCGTGCTGGGAGCGGCCGACGTGGAGCGCACCCGTAACATGGACGCCCGTTTCCACGCCGGTTTTGAAGCCATCCTCATGGACATGCTCGCCCTGCGCGTGGGCTCCCACGACGGTGCCCTCACCGCCGGTGGCGGCGTGCGTTGGCACGACGTGGCCGTGAACTACACCTTCGAGGACAACACCCTGGAAACCGTCCACCGCTTCGGCCTGGGCCTGCGCTTCGGACTCACCACCGACGCGCGCAGGCAAGCCTCCCGCGATCGGTTGGAGCGGGACATCAACGCGCGCCTCGAAAAATCCCTCGCCGACGAAGCCACCCTGCGGACCCAGGCCATGGTGACGGCCATCTCCAACTCCCTGGCCATCGACGACCACGACAAGGCCCTGGCCCGCGTCCAGACCCTCCGCGTGCTCGAGCCGGATCACCCCCGCGCCGACGAATTCGAAGCCCGCGCCTTTGAGATCCGTGGCCGCGCCGCCGAGGCCGACGACGACCTGGCCGGCGCTCTCGTGGCCTACCAGCAGTCCCTCCAGGTGCAGCCCGGACGCGCCGGTGTCCGCGAGGATCTGACACGGGTGCAGGCCGAGAGCAACCGCCGGGCCCAGCGTTCCCTGGACATCGCCGAGTGCTACGCCGTGGGCATGGAGCACTATGCCGCCGGCAAACTCGACCTGGCCCGGGACATCTTCCAACAGATCGTGTTCCTCGACCCCGGTGACACCAACGCCAGCGACATGCTCGGCCACATCGGCGACGCCATCCGCAACCGCGACGAGGCGGAAGTCGCCCGCCGCGAAGCTGCGGCCGCGGTCGCCCGCGCCTCCCGGAACAGGCCGCTACCGGTGCCCACCGCGGCGCCGGCCGTCACCGTGGGCAGTGGCGCGGCGACTCGGATTGCCCGTCCCTCCTTCAACGACCTGGAAGCCAAGCGCCAACGCGAGATCGCCGATCTCTATCGCCTCGGCGTGGATGCGGCGGATGCGGGGCGCCGGGACGACGCCATCGGCTACTGGAAACTGGTCTGGAACGTCGCGCCGGACTACAAGAGCGTTACCGACCACCTGAAGCAGGAATACCTGGCCCGCGGACTCGAGGCGTTCTCCGTCGACAAGCTCAGCGACGCCATTGCTCTCTGGGAGCAGGCCCTCGAGGTCGCGCCGGGCGACAAGCGCACCCAGGGCTACCTGGCCCGGGCCTACGAGCACCAGTCCCGGATCCGCGAGATCAGGAACGGCAACCGATGACCCGACAAGAGACAGCCCGACGCCTCTGGTGGTCTCGGCTCATGGTCCTGCCGAGCTTCCGCGCCCTCACCCTGGTGGCGTCGATCATCGTCGTCGTGGCGACGACCCTCGCCCTGACCCAGGTGAACGAGCGTCAGCTCCGCCGCACCCTGCGCGACGAAGCCGAGAGCAACCTGCTCCTCGAGGCCCGCAACATCGCCTCCCTCAGCGGCGATGCCCTGCTCAGCGAGTTTCCCGAACTGACCCTGGTGCCCCTCGTGCGGGACATCCAGGCCTCCCGATCCGAGCTGCGCGACGTCGTCATCCTCGACCACGCCGAACGGATCCAGGGGCACATCGACCCCCGCGCCATCGGCGAACCCTACATGCCTCCGACGGGCTTCGCGGCCCTGAACCGGCCCATCCTCGTCGTCGGCGAGACCCTGGGCGTTACCGCACAGCAGATCCTCGTGTCGACACCGGTATCCCACCACACCGAGGGACGACTCGGCCGGGTGATCGTCGCCCTGGACCAGTCGTTCATCGACGCCAAGATCCGCGAATCCCGCCAAGCCATGTTCGTCGTGGCCGCGGCCCTCGCGTTCATCTTCATCCTGCTGGCCATGATCATGAACGCCCTGCTCATGCGGCCCCTCGCGAAGCTCCAGGACAGCGTCCGGCGCGTGGGTCAGGGTGACTTGGACACGGCTGCGGAGATCCGCGGACCCATCGAGTTCAAGCGTCTGGCCGACACCCTCAACGAGATGGCCGGTCAACTCAAGACCACACGGCGCCTCGCCGAGGAACGGGAAGAGGAGATCCTCGCCACCCAACGCGAGGTCATCACCACCCTGGGTGAAGTGGTGGAAAGCCGGTCCCACGAGACCGCCAACCACACCCGCCGCGTGGGCATCATGAGCTACGAACTCGCCTTGCTGGCCGGGTTGCCCGAAGACGAAGCCGAGTTGCTGCGCCTGGCCGCCCCCATGCACGACGTGGGCAAGATCGGCATCCCCGACAGCATCCTCAACAAGCCGGGGAAGCTGACGGACGACGAGTACGGGATCATGAAGACCCACGCAGCGATCGGTTTCGGCATCCTGTCCGGCTCCGAGCGTCCCCTCATGAAGGCGGCCGCCGTCCTGGCCCACGAGCACCACGAACGCTGGGACGGCAAGGGCTACCCCCGCGGCATCTCCGGCGAGAACATCCACATCTACGGCCGCATCGTGGCTGTCGCCGACGTCTTCGACGCTCTCTTCTGCGACCGCGTCTACCGGTCGGCCATGCCCCTGAACCGTGTGCTGGCCATCATCGCCGAGGAACGCGGCCACCACTTC